>NZ_JBSFGK010000092.1:0-31636 GCF_053596495.1 Kitasatospora sp. NPDC001683 | reverse complement strand
CCCGCCGGGGGGGGCGCCGCCGGGCCGGGCCCCCCCCGCCCCCCCCCCCCACGGCCCGGGCGACGCGGTCGCCCTGCTGGCCGAACGGGCGGGCGCCGGGCACGCGGGGACCCTGGCGGCGCTGGACCGGGCGGGGGGCGCCCTCGGCCTCGCCCTCACGGCCGCCGTCGACCTGATCGACCCGGACGCCCTGGTGCTCGGCGGTGCCTACGCCGACCTCGCCGACTGGCTGCTGCCGTCCGTGCGGGCCGAGTTGGCCGACCGGGTCACCGTCCGCCCCTGGGCCCCGGAGGCACTGCGCCCGTCCGCCCTGGGGCGGCGCGGGCCGCTGCTGGGCGCGGCGCTGACGACGGTCCGCCGGATCATGGCGGATCCGACCCTGCTGCCCGTCGGCTGACGGCCCCTCGGCGCGGTTCCGAGGGGCCGTCACCGCGTCAGTCGTGCTCGACGACGACCATCGCGTGCCCGTCGGTGGTGGTGACCCGCACGTGGACGTACTCGCCGTCGTGCTCCCACTCCAGCTCCTGTCCGGCGGGCTGCAGCCGAACCGAGCGCGGAGCGGCGGCGAGCCGGACGGAGACGGGCACGTCGACCAGCGGGAAGGCGTCGTGCACCAGGTCCAGCTCCGGGGTCTCCCGGGCCGGGACGAAGCTGATCAGGTGCACCACGGTGGCCGTGGCGGTCCGGGCGACGGTGGTCTCCAGGTGGACCGGCCCGCCCGCGCGGACCAGCGGGTCCGGCAGGAGCCGGTCCAGGGCCGCACCGAGCAGCTGGCGGTACGTCTCCAGGCCGTGCTGGTGGAACGACTCCAGCAGCGGCACGGTCACCGCGGCCACCCCGTCGCCGACGACGACGGCCACCTCGTCGGTCGGGTCGGCCGGGGGAGTGTAGGAGTGGCCGCAGAAGCGGTCCCAGGAGCGCGGGAAGTAGGGTGCCACGATCCGGGCCAGCACCTCGGCTCCGGGCAGCGCCCGGGCGGTCAGCCGGGAGCCGTGGCTGATGATCGGGAAGTCCTCCGGAACCCCGGGCACGTTCTCGCAAGCGAGGAAGGTCTCGCCGGCCGGAGCCGGGGCCAGGCCCTCGACCGGGAGGTCGGGCAGGGCCGGCTCGGAGCCGTTCCTGAGCAGCGCGGGCCCGACCAGCAGCACGGCGCCCCCGGCCCGCCGGTACGCGGCCAGGCGCTCGGCCAGGTCGTCGTCCACGGGGGTGCTCTCCGGCACCACGACGGCCCGGTACCCGCCCAGGTCGGCGGTCGGCGGGACCATGTCGAACTGCGCGCGGAGCTGCTGGAGCGCCCGGACGGCGCCGATGTTGCTCGCGCCGGGGTTGTCGCCGAGGGCGGGGTCGACGACCACGGCGATCTCGCTGACGATCCGTCCGCCGTCGACGAACGGCTCGCACGCCGCGAGGTGCCCGTAGGCCGAGCCGATCAGCTCGTACACCGCCCGCGAGGGCACTCCGCGCGGGTGCAGCACGTCACCGACGCCGCCGGTCAGACCGTGGCCCAGCATCTGGCTGGTCTCGTAGCGCAGGGCTGCCCGGGGCTTGAGGGCGGCGTTGTCGCCCCAACTCTCGTGGAAGCGCCCGGTGTGGCTGAGGACGGGCAGCCCGAGCGGGCGGACGAAGCGCGCCACGTAGGGCAGGAACGCGTAGCCCCAGCCGCCGGTGGGCAGCCCCTCGATCTCGACGTGCCGGATGAACCGCTGCTCCTCGGCCAGCCCGGTCTTGGGCCGGCTGTTGAACCAGGCGCCCTGGACGGCGTCCGGGGGGAGGGCCTTCTCCACCATGGTGGAGTAGCGGGCCATGTAGCGCCGGGCCACCAGCTCCGCGTAGCGGTTCCGGTGGTCGGCGTCGGCCGGGTCCAGGCCCTCGCGGCGCATCCCGTCGATCGCCCAGCGGCTCGCACTCGGCTGGTTCCAGCACATGTCGATGAAGATCCCGTCGACCGGGGCGAAGCGGCGCAGCACCTCGTCCAACTGGTCGGCGAAGTAGTCGGCGTAGGGGCTGGACATGTCGAGGACGTTCCAGGCCGCCTCGAACGCCGAGGCGCTCCACTTGGTGATCTTCAGGTTCTCGTCGTGCGCGATCCACTCGGGGTGCTCCCGGGCCGCGTACTCGTCGACCTGGAGGGACAGGTAGATCGGTGTGCGGATGCCCACGGCGTGCAGGGCCTCGACCTGTTCGGCGAGCAGGTCGAGGTCGGGGGCGAGGCCCGGGTGGCGCTCCGGCCGGTCGGTCCCGTAGTAGAGGTGGCCGTGGTGGCACTTGGCGAAGAGGGTGACGCTGTCGACGTGGGCGTCCTGGAAGGTCCGGGCGAAGGTCACCGGGTCGAAGTCCCGTCCCACGTCGGGGATGTCGGGCCCGGTGTGGAAGTCCAGGTGGACGGTGCGGCGGGGGAAGCGGGCAGGGCTGTTAGCGTTCACATCGCCATGAGTCATGAGATGGATTTATAGGCGGTGCGCGCCGAGGAGTCTAGCGATGCGGGGAGGATACATCCGATGAATGGCCGATTGCATCGGACATAGCGCGAACATCGAGCCAAAATCAGGAGGTCACATTTGAAAGTCATCGGATGCTTCTACTTGTCGTCCAGGTTTCACACTCGTAAGGTCCTCGATACCGCGAGTGCCCCGGACGGTGGAGGCGCTGTAGGCGGGTGAGGGATGCCCTCGCAGTTATCGTTCGCCCTTCGGCGCCTCGGCCGACGTGTCAAACGCCAAAACATCGGAGGAATCCGCGTGAAGCGCCTCGCCCAGACCATCAGGCTCCGGCCCGAGCACCGCGAGGAGTACCTCCGCCTCCACTCCGCCGTCTGGCCCGGAGTCGAGGCGGCCCTCCACCGGGCGCAGGTCCGCAACTTCAGCATCTTCCTCCACGGCGACGTGCTGTTCGCCTACCTCGAGTACCACGGCGAGGACTTCGACGCCGACACGGCGGTCCTGGAGGCCGACCCCGAGACCCAGGAGTGGTGGAAGCTCACCGACCCCTGCCAGGAGCCCTGGCCCGACCGGGGCGACTCCCGCCAGTGGACCGAACTCGCCCAGGTCTGGCACCTGAGCGAGCCCGGCGGCCACACCGCCGACTGACCCATCCACGCCGGACCCACCCCCACCGGAGCCCCCGTGCCCCCCAGTCAGCCCCCCGCGCTCATCGACGCCCACCACCACCTGTGGGACCTCGTCCAGCGCCCGCAACCCTGGCTCGACGAGCCCGACCTGACGTCGATCCGCCGCACCTTCACCCCCGACGACCTGTGGGCCACCGCCACCAGCACGGTGGCGGGCCGCCGGCTCGACCGCACGGTGGTCGTGCAGTGCGTGCCGGATGTCCCGGAGACCGAGGACCTGCTCGAACTCGCCGCCCGGGAGCCGCTGATCGCGGCCGTGGTCGGCTGGGCGGACCTCACGTCCCCTGCCGTGGGCGACGAGCTCGACCGGCTGCTCGCTGGCCCGGGCGGCAGCCACCTCCGCTCGCTGCGCCACCTGGTCCAGGGCGAAACGGACCCCGAGTGGCTGCAACGCCCCGAGGTCGAAGGCGGGTTGGCGGCGGTCCGGGACCGCGGTCTCGGCTACGACGTGCTCGTCCGCAGCCACCAGCTCGACCAGGCGAGCCGGCTGGCCGAGCGCCTCCCGGACCTGCCGCTGGTGCTCGACCACGCGGGCAAGCCGGACATCGCCGGCGGCGAACTGGGGGAGTGGGAGCAGCGGTTGCGGCGGCTCGCCGCGCACCCGCAGGTGGTCTGCAAGGTGTCGGGACTGATCACCGAGGCCGACCACCAGGCCTGGACCACCGCCGACATCCGCCCGGTGTGGGACGTCCTGCTGAGCGCCTTCGGCGCCGACCGGCTGATGTTCGGCTCGGACTGGCCGGTGGCGAACCTTGCGGGCGGCTGGAACCGCTGGGCCGAAACCGTGGACGAGCTGCTCGGCGGGTGCTCCGCCGACGAGACGTCGGCGATCCTCGCGGACACCGCGACCGCCTTCTACCGCCTCACCTCCAACGCGTAACCCGCCACTCTCACAGAAGAGGACTGGGACCACCATGACACTTGCCGTTCGATACACGGCCGCCCGCACACTGGACACCGCCCCGGCCGAGCTCTCCGAGCCCGGCCCCGGGGAGGTCCTGCTGGCCCCCGCCTACGTGGGGATCTGCGGCACCGATCTGCACATCTTCCACGGCGACATGGACGCCCGCGTCGCCGCGCCCGCCGTCCTCGGTCACGAGATGTCCGGCCGCGTGCTCCAGGTCGGTGCCGGTGTCGAGGGCTGGCGGGCCGGGGACGCGGTGACGGTGATGCCGCTGCGTTGGGACGGCACCTGCCCGGCCTGCCTGAGTGGTCATCAGCACGTCTGCCAGAACCTGGACTTCATCGGCATAGACTCGCCCGGTGCGATGCAGCAGCGCTGGACGGTCCCCGCCGACACGCTGATCCGGCTGCCGGGCTCTCTCGCCCTGGACCGCGCCGCGCTGGTGGAGCCCACCGCGGTGGCCGTGCACGACGTCGGACGGGCCCGGGTCCAGGCCGGTGAGCGGGTCGTCGTCGTGGGCGGCGGTCCGGTCGGGATCCTGATCGCGCTGGTGGCACGGGCGGCCGGGGCCGAGGTGCGGGTCGTGGAGCTGAGCGCCCACCGGCGCAAGCTCGCCGAGGAGTTGGGGCTCGCCGCCTGGGACCCGGGCGCCGAGGATGTGCCCGAGGCGGTACGGCAGTGGAGCGGGGGCGCGGGCGCGGACGTCGCCTTCGAGGTGTCCGGCGCGGCGGCCGGGGTGGACACCGCGGTCGAGGTGCTGGGGGTGCGGGGCAGGCTGTGCCTGGTGGCGATCCACCCCCGGCCCCGCGAGGTGAACCTGCACCGCTTCTTCTGGCGCGAACTCACCCTGGTGGGCGCGCGGTTGTACGACCGCTCCGACTTCGAGCGGGCGGTGGAGCTGGTCGCCAACGGCACGATCCCGGCCGAGCGGCTGATCAGCAAGGTCGTGCCGCTGGACGAGGCGCCCGCGGCGTTCGAGGCCCTGGAAGGTGGCGGCGACGTGATGAAGATCCTCGTGGACTGCACCGACGACACCCAGGAGGTCAGCGCATGAACGCCTTCGACCTGACCGGCAGGCTGGCCGTCGTCACCGGAGCCCGGCGCGGCATCGGCCGGGCCATGGCCCGCGCCCTGGCCGAGGCCGGGGCGGACGTCATCGGGGTCAGCGCCAACCTGGAGGAGAGCGGCAGCGAGGTCGAGAAGGATGTCGTGGCCGCGGGCCGCTGCTTCGAGGCGCTCCGCGCCGACTTCGCTGACCCGGATGCGGTGCGGGCCCTCGGCGCGGACCTCGCGGGCCGCGAGCGGCCGGTGGACATCCTGGTCAACAACGCCGGCACCATCCGCCGCGCACCTGCCGCCGAACACCCGGACGCCGACTGGGACTTGGTGCTCCAGGTCAACCTGGCCGCGCAGTTCTCGCTGACCCGCGCGGTGGGCGCGGCGATGATCGCCCGCAGCCAGGGGAAGATCATCTTCACGGCGTCGCTGCTCAGCTTCCAGGGCGGCATCACCGTCCCCGGCTACACCGCCGCCAAGCACGGGATCGCCGGTCTGACCAAGGCCCTGGCCAACGAGTGGGCAGGGTACGGCGTCAACGTCAACGCCATCGCGCCCGGCTACATCGCCACCGACAACACCCAGGCGCTGCAGGACGATCCGGCGCGCAGCAAGGCGATCCTGGAGCGGATCCCGGCCGGTCGCTGGGGCCGGGCGGACGACCTGGCCGGCGCCACCGTGTTCCTGGCCTCGGACGCCGCCGCCTACGTCCACGGCACCGTCCTGCCCGTCGACGGCGGATGGCTGGGCCGTTGACCACCGATCTGGCTGCCGTCCTGGACGGCGCCCGCGTCATGCCGGTGCTGACCGTGCGCGACCCGGCGACGGCCGGCCCGCTGGCCGACGCGCTCGCCGAGGGCGGCGCCCGCTGTGCCGAGGTCACCTTCCGTACCCCGGCCGCCGAGCGGGCGCTCAAGGCGATGGCGACGCACGGCGGCCTGGCCGTCGGCGCCGGCACGGTGCTCTCCGCCGAGCAGGCGCAGCGCGCGGTGGCGGCCGGGGCCCGGTTCGTCGTCTCGCCCGGCTACGACGAGGAAGTCGTCGCCGCGTGCCGGGAGTTGGACGTCCCGGTGGTGCCCGGAATCGCGACCGCCACCGAGCTGATGCGGGCCCTGCGGGCCGGCCTCACCACGGTCAAGCTCTTCCCCGCCGAGGCCAGTGGCGGCCTGCGCACGCTCCGCGCGCTCGCGGCGCCCTTCCCCGGGGCGCGCTTCGTGCCGACCGGCGGGATCGGCCCCGGCCAACTGGCCGGCTACCTCGCCGACCCCGCGGTCCTCGCCGTCGGCGGCAGCTGGCTGGCGACGCCCGCACACCTGGACTCCGGCGACTACCAGGAGGTCCGGCGCCTGACGGCCGAGGCCGTGGAGGTGGGTGCGCCGTGACCGAGGTGGTGGCCCTCGGCGAGGTCATGCTGCGCTTCGACCCGGGGGAGGGGCGGATCAGCACCGCCCGGACCTTCCGGGTGTGGGAAGGGGGCGGGGAGTACAACGTCGTCCGCGGGCTGCGCCGCTGCTTCGGCCTGCGGACGGCCGTGGTCACCGCGCTCGCCGACAACGCCGTGGGCCGGCTCGTCGAGGACCTGATCCTCCAGGGCGGTGTCGACACCTCGCTGATCCGCTGGGTGCCCGACGACGGCATCGGCCGCAGCGCGCGCAACGGCCTGAACTTCGTCGAGCGGGGCTTCGGCATCCGCGGCGCGCTCGGCGTCAGCGACCGCGCGGGCACCGCGGTTTCGCAACTGCGCAAGGGCGACGTCGACTGGGACGCGGTCTTCTCCTCGGGCCCGCGCTGGTTCCACACCGGCGGCATCTTCGCCGGCCTGTCCGACACCACCGCGGACGTCGCGGAGGAGGCGATGACGGCCGCCCGCCGCCACGGACTCACCGTCTCCTACGACCCCAACTACCGCCCGAGCCTGTGGGCCGGGCGCGGGGGGCCGGAGCGGGCCCGGGAGACGGACCTGCGCCTGGCCCGGCACGCAGACCTCATCGTCGGCGCCCTGGGGATGGCGGGCCGCCATCCCGGCGCCGAGCGCTTCGGCTCCGACCAGGTGCCGGACGCGCTCGCCTCGGTGGCCGCCCTGCTCCCCGGGGTGCGGTTGCTGGCGACGACCCTCCGCGAGGTCCCCTCGGCCGGGGTGAACGACTGGGGCTCGGCCGCGTGGTCGGCGAAGACCGGGTACGTCCTCGGCCCCGCGATGCCCGGACTGCACGTCCTGGACCGCATCGGCTCCGGAGACGGCTTCGCGGCCGGCCTGATCCACGGCCTGCTCGCCGGTGCCCCGCTGGAGCGCGCCCTCGCCTACGGTACGGCCCTGGGCGCCCTCGCCATGACGACGCCCGGCGACGTCGTGATGGCCTCGCTCGCCGAGGTCGAGGCCCTGGTGGCGGGCGCCTCCGCCGCCGTCCGACGCTGACCGGCGGCGCCCCAGCCGCCGCAGCACGCAGTACGAACACCGGGAGAGCCCGGCGGACCTGGTCCGCCGGGCTCCGGTTCGTACGGTCGCGCCCGAGAGGGGCGTCCGCGCGTCACTGTCACTGGACCGTCCAGACCTGGCCGGTCTGGTTCAGCGGCATGAACTGGTCGATCGCGGCTCCGTTCGTCGTCGAGCCGTTGCCCACCTCCAGGATCTGCCGGCTCTCGAAGTCGCGGATGAGGCACCCGCCGCTGGTCGGCTCGAAGTACCAGAGCTGGTTGTTGCCGCCGCCGTTGGCGGGGTCGACGTAGAAGTTCGTCGTGGCGGCGAAGGCGGACTGGGCGGGCAGTGCGGCCGTGAGGACGTCGATGAGCTTGGTTGGGCCGTACCTGTGGACGCCGAAGCCCGCGCCCGGGGAGACTGGTCGCGGGCTTCGGCGGTGCGGCGGGGAGTCGGCGGACGAGGTCCTAGCCGTTGGGAAGGGACGGGTCCAGGAAGCGGCGGTCGTAGACCTCCAGCGAGCGGATCGAGGCCCACGTGCCGGAATCCAGGCCGCCGGTGACGGTCACCCGGACGTAGCGGGTCTGGGCCGTGAACGTCGCGGTCCGCACCTGGGCGGCGGTGGTGTTCCCGGTCTGGTCGGCGAGGGTGGACCAGGTGGAGCCGTCGGCGGATCCGTCGATCCGGAAGCGGTAGGCCTTCCCCGGCTGTTCCCAGGCGATCCGGGCGCCCGTGACCGGGCGCACCGAGCCGAGGTCGACCTGGAGCCAGTGCCCGGTGCCGCCGTCGGCCGCGCACCAGCGGGTGGAGGTGTCCCCGTCCACCGCGTGGGCGGCCACGTTACCGTGCGAGGTCTCCGCGCTGTCGGCCGTGGTCGGGCAGCCGCGGGCGATGTCCGTCGGGACCACCGGCCGGTCGAGTACGATGGCCACGACCGTGTCGTCCAGGTAGCGGGTGCGGTCGATGCCGGTGACGGTGACGGCGTTCGCGCCGGTCGTGCTGAAGGACAGCGGGCTCTTGGAGACCACGTCGTAGACCGAGGTGACGTTCGCGTCGCCGAGCGAAGGCGTCGTGAAACTGCTGCCGCCGTTGTACCCGGCCAGCAGGTGGGCGTAGACGGTCCTGTCGGCGAAGGTGAAGCCGTACTGGCCGTCCACCGGGTTCCACGGGCCGCCGCGGGTGTTGTAGACGGCCTCCCGGTTGGCGCTCATGAACCCGCCCAGCTGACGGATCAGCGCGGCCTGCTTGCTCGGGACCGTACCGGTCGCGTCCGGGCCGACGTTGACGAGCACGGACATGTCGCGGACGAAGGAGTTGACGAACAGGCCCAGCGCCTGGGAGAAGGGCATGGCGGAGTCGCCGCTGTACCCCCAGGTCCCGCCGACGCTGAACGTCTTCTGGACCAGGCGGCCGTAGCGGATCGGCCCGCTCGGCACACCGGAGCCCTCGTCGAGGTCGTAGTCCCCCACCCACCCCGAACGGGAGTTGGACACGGCGTTCGGCTGGTGCTGGCGCAGCACGCCGGTGAGACCCAGCGGCCTGCCGGTGCCCCACTCGCTCTCGCCGTACGCGGTGTCCACCTGCCAGCCGTTGCCGCCGTCCCGGTACTGACCGGGCTCCCAGAAGAACGACCCCGCCGCGTCGGTGCCCTGCTGCGCCAGCCAGCCGCCGTCCCACCAGATGTCGTCGATCGCGCCGAAGTCGGTGACCAGTTCCTTCACGGACTGGTACACCTCGTTCTTCATGGTCCGGGCGTTCTCGTGGTAGTCGAAGCCGGCCGGGTCGGAGCCCTCGTAGTTCCACGGGTACACGCTGTTCGGCAGCACGCAGTCGGAGGTGAGCGCGGGGTTCGGCGGCTTCGCGCCGCTCACGTCGTAGTAGCCGGGGTAGCGCCAGTCGATCGGGGAGTAGTAGAGCCCGACCCGCAGGCCTGCCGCGCGCACGGCGTTCACGTAGCCCTTGACGAAGTCCGTGCCGGCGGGGAACGGGGTGTCGCCGGTGGTCCAGGCGTTGGGGTGGCGGCTGGGCCACAGGGCGAACCCCTCGTGGTGGCGGGTGGTCAGGACGACTTCGGCGGCACCGAGGTCCTTGGCCAGCTGCGCCCAGGCGGCGGGGTTGTAGGACTGGGACTGGCTGGCGAACGAGCCGGCGTACTGCGCCCGGTAGGAGGTCGGCCCGGTCTTCGAGTAGAACATGTGCCACTCGCCCTGGGCCGCTGCCGAGTAGACGCCCCAGTGGATGAACATGGACACCTTGTTGTCGCGCATCCACTGGATCTTGCTGTCCGGCTGCTGCCAGGCCCCCTGGTCGAGCTTCGGGACGCGCAGCGGGACGAGGGGCAGCGGGTCGCCCGCGGCCCCGGCCGCCTCGGCCGGGGCGCTGACGGGGCCGACGACGGTGGCGGCGGTTGCCACCGCCAGGGCGGTGAGCGCACTCCTGCGACTGATGGATCGTGACATGGATGCTCCGTTTGTCCTGGAATGCTCACTGTCGGGTGGGCTGCGCGAGTCAGGTACATGTATGGCGTCGCCCGGAGCGGCGTGTCAAGGTATCTGGCAGCGATATATCCGATGATTCGCAAGGTCGATGCTCACGGCGGGATTTGGGTCGGCGCTCTCCAGGGCTGGGTCAGCCCCGCCTGGCATTCGACCAACGTGCAGGTGAGAGTGGCGACTTGGGACTCATTCCATGATCTCCAAGGTCCATTCGGTCCTGCGTGCGATCGGAGATCGCGCCGCACGATTCCATGGAAGGCGGCATATTCATCGGATCGATTCGCGTCCATCGCGGTGACGGTGGACCGACTTGTGCATACACTGACAACGGCCGGAACAGCCGCCCGGCCGTCCCAGCCGGTGCGGCCCTCCCGGCCGTCGTAGCCACCCCTGCCGTTGTGTCAGCCGAGGGCCGACCCGGGCTCGCCGAGGGTGTCGCGGAGCCAGTGCTCGACCCCGGCGACGTGCACGGTCGCCCAGGCGTGGGCGAGTTCCGGGCGCCGGCTGGCGATCGCGTCGTAGATCGCTCGGTGCTGCTGGCGGGTGCGGTCCGCCGCGCCCTCCTCGGTCAGCCCGCGCCAGATCCGCGCGCGCGTGGTGGGGCCGGACAGGCCGTCGATCAGTGAGGAGAGCACGGTGTTGCCCGAGCCGGCCGCGATCCTGCGGTGGAACTCCAAGTCGTTGGCGATGATCTCGTCCAGGGTGGCGGCCTCGTCCAGCTTCTGCAGCAGCGCGGCCAGTTCGGCGATGTCCTCCTCGGACATCACCCGGGCGG
Source organism: Kitasatospora sp. NPDC001683 (assembly GCF_053596495.1). Classification (NCBI taxonomy): domain Bacteria; kingdom Bacillati; phylum Actinomycetota; class Actinomycetes; order Kitasatosporales; family Streptomycetaceae; genus Kitasatospora; species Kitasatospora sp. NPDC001683. The sequence goes on along the minus strand of NZ_JBSFGK010000092.1, from coordinate 20,863 downwards.
CCATCGCGGTGGCGGCGGGCTCCAGGATGCGGCGGACCTCCAGGAACTCCAGCACCGTGTTGTCCTGGTGGAAGTCGACGACGAACGCCAGCGCGTCCAGGAGGATGTCGGGCTCCAGGCTGGTCACGTACGTGCCGTCGCCCTGGCGCACGTCGAGCACCCGGATGAGCGACAGCGCCTTGACCGCCTCCCGCAGGGAGTTGCGCGACAGGCCCAGCCGCTCGGCGAGGTCTGCCTCCTTCGGGAGCTTCGCGCCGGGGCGGAGCTCGCCGCTCACGATCATGGCCTTGATCTTCTCGATCGCCTCGTCGGTGACTGGCACAGCCTCGCCTTTCCTGGTCATCTGATCTTCGCAGCATACGGGTTCCGCCCGTCCCGGCCGTGGTGCTTCCGGACACCGGGGCCGGGACGGGCAGCCAGGGCGGTTACAGCTCCCACACCGCGGGCAGCCCGGCCGCGGCACCCGCCGCCGAGTAGTCGTGGACGACGTCGAGGAGTTCGGCCATCCGCGCCTGCCAGGCGATGTTGACCGGGAGGCCCTCCAGCCGGGCGAGCAGCCGGGCGTAGTCCTCGCACTCCAACAGGTGGAACAGCTCCGGACCGCTGCGCCAGATCGTCCAGGAGGTCACGCCCGCCGCCCTGATGGCGTCGGTGAGTTCGGCGGGCACCTCCCGGTGCGCGGCCTCGTACTCCTCGATCCGGTCCGTACGGACGCGGGTGTGCAGGGCGATCCTCATGGCTGCTCCTCGGGGGCGGTGGCGGCTGCGGTCTCGGTGGTGTCGACGATGACGACGTCCAGAGTGCGGGGCCCGTGCGAAGGTGGCACCGGAGACGGCGGCCTTGGCGCGGAGGAACTTCTGGCGCTGGTGCCGGCGGGCGGCCTCGGCGAGTTCGGCGGGGTCGTCGCTCAGCCCTTCGGGGGCTGGCTGCCCCCACTCGCCCATCCGCTCGGCGAACAGCTCGCGGATCTCGGTCACCACGGCACGGCCGGTCCCGGGGAACACGGTGTCGTTGAAGCAGGTGATGAACAGCGCGACGCGCATCAGTGCGCCTTTTGTGGGGTCGGGACGTCCGGCGGCAGCAGCCCGCGCTCCTTGAGTTCCGCCCACAGCTCGTCCGGCACGCGGTGGCGGAGCATGGCGGCGGCGTCCCGGACCTCTGCGGCGCTGCGGGTGCCGACCAGCACGCTCGCCACGGCGGGGTGCCCGAACGGGAAGCGCAGCGCCGCGGCGCGCAGCGGCACGCCGTGCTCCTCGCAGACGGCCTTGAGGTCGAGGGCGCGGGCGAGCAACTCCTCGGGCGCGGGGGCGTAGTCGAACGTGGCGCCGGGCCGTGGGTCGGCGAGCAGGCCGGAGTTGAAGACGCCGCCGATGACGACACCGACGCCGCGGTCGGCGGCCAGCGGCAGCAGTTCGGTGAGTCCGCGCTGGTCGAGCAGGCTGTAGCGGCCGGCCAGCAGGACGGTGTCGAGATCGGTCTCGCGGATGAAGCGGACGAGCAGCTCCGCCTGGTTCATCCCGACGCCGATCGCGCCGACCATCCCTTCGGCACGCAGCCGCGCCAGCTCGGGGTACGCCTCGGAGATCGCCTGGTCCGCGTGGTCGTCGGGGTCGTGCAGGTAGACGACGTCGATCCGGTCCAGCCCGAGCCGTTCCAGGCTGTCCTCGATCGAGCGCCGGACGCCCACGGCGCTGAAGTCCCAGACCCGGCGGTGGGTGGCGGGCACGGCGAAGCCGTTGGCGAGGTCGTCGCCGCGGGACTCCGGGGCCGGGCGGAGCAGTCGGCCGACCTTGGTGGAGAGGACGTACTCCTCCCTGGGGCGGTGGCGCAGGGCCTGTCCGAGCCGGCGCTCGGACAGGCCCAGGCCGTAGTGCGGGGCGGTGTCGAAGTACCGCACGCCCGACTCCCAGGCGGCCGCGACGGCTGCTTCGGCCTCGGCGTCGGTGACCGGGGTGAACAGGTTGCCGATGCCCGCCGCGCCGAAGGCGAGTTCACCGACCTGCACCGTGCTGTGCCCCAGAGGCCGGCGGCGCGCGGTCACGAGCGGGCCTGCGGCCGCAGTCGCAGGTTCGCCATCCCGCCGTCGACCTGGAGGGTCATGCCGGTGGTGCTGCCGGCGGCCGGGGAGACCAGGTAGGCGATGGCGGCGGCCACCTCCTCGGGGGTGACCAGGCGCCCGTGCGGTTGACGGGCGTTCAGCGCGGCGCGTTCGGCGGCCGGGTCGTCGGCGGCGTCCAACAGCCGGCCGACCCAGGGGGTGTCCACGGTGCCGGGGCTGACGCAGTTGACCCGGATGCCCTCGCGGACGTGGTCGGCGGCCATGGACAGGGTGAGCGAGTGCACGGCGCCCTTGCTCGCCGCGTACAGCGCGCGCTGCGGCAGACCGGTGGTGACGACGATGGAGCCAAGGTTGACCACCGAGGCCCGGGTGGAGCGGCGCAGGTGCGGCAGGGCGGCGCGGGTGGTGCGGACGACGCCGACGAGGTTGACGTCGAGGACGCGGAGCCACTGCTCGTCCGGGTTGTCCGCGACGGTCCCGATCGCGCCGATGCCCGCGTTGTTGACCAGGATGTCGATCCCGCCGAGCGCCTCGGCCGCCGCCTCGACGGCGCCGGACACCGAGGCGTCGTCGGAGACGTCGGCGGTGAAGCCGAGCAGCGGCTCCGGCACCGCCGACGGGTCGAGGTCCAGGACGGCCACCCGCGCGCCGCGCTCGGCGAGCAGGGTGGCGGTGGCCAGACCGATCCCGGAGGCGCCGCCTGTGACGACCGCCGTGAGTCCGTCGAGTTCAGCGGCCGTCATGCGGTCGCCTCCTTCTGGGCCAGCTCCTCGGCCCAGAAGGAGCCGTGGGGGTACTGGTAGGTGTCGAGTGAAGTCTGGTGCATGGCGGCCGAGAATCCCGGCAGGGTCGGGGCCCGGTAGTGGCCGTCGGTGATCACCACCGGGTCGAGGAAGTGCTCGTGGAGGTGGTCGACGAACTCGATGACGCGGTCCTCGGTGGTGCCGGTGAGGGCGACGAAGTCGAACATGGACAGGTGCTGGACGAGTTCGCACAGGCCCACGCCGCCGGCGTGCGGGCAGACCGGGACGCCGAACTTGGCGGCGAGCAGCAGGATGGCGAGGTTCTCGTTGACGCCGCCGACCCGGGCCGAGTCCAGCTGGAGGACGTCGATGGCGCCGGCCTGGAGCAGCTGCTTGAAGACGATGCGGTTCTGCACGTGCTCGCCGGTGGCGACCTTCACCGGGCTGACCTGCCGCCGGATCGTCGCGTGCCCCAGGACGTCGTCGGGGCTGGTGGGCTCCTCGATCCAGTACGGGGCGAACTCCGCGAGCGCCTTGGTCCATTCGACGGCCTCGGCCACGTTCCAGCGCTGGTTGGCGTCGATGGCCATCCGGATGTCAGGCCCGACGGCGGCGCGGGCGGCCCGGCAGCGGCGGATGTCGTCCGCCAGGTCGGCGCCCACCTTGAGCTTGATCTGCCGGAAGCCGTCCGAGACGGCCGCACGGGCGAGGCGGGTGAGCTTCTCGTCGTCGTAGCCCAGCCAGCCCGGGGAGGTGGTGTAGGCGGGGTAGCCCCGCTGGAGCAGCGTCGCGGCGCGCTCGTCCGCGCCCTGCTTCCCGCGCCGCAGCAGCTCCAGCGCCTCCGCGGGCGTGAGGGCGTCGGCGATGTAGCGGAAGTCGATCTGGGAGACGAGCCATTCGGGGTCGGCGTCGGCGAGCAGCTGCCACAGCGGCTTGCCCTGCTGCTTGGCAGCGAGGTCCCAGACGGCGTTGACGACGGCCCCGATGGCCATGTGCATCACGCCCTTCTCCGGGCCCAGCCAGCGCAGTTGGCTGTCGCCGATCAGGTCGTGGTAGAGCGAGCCGGGGTCGGCGCACAGCTCGTCGACCGGGCGTCCGACGACGTGCGGGCGGAGCGCGTCGATGGCGGCCACCTGGACGTCGTTGCCGCGTCCGATGGTGAAGGTGAAGCCGTGGCCCTCGTGGCCGCCGTCGGAGGTCCGCAGGACGACGTAGGCGGCGGAGTAGTCGGGGTCCGGGTTCATCGCGTCGGACCCGTCCAGCTCCCGCGAGGTGGGGAAGCGGACGTCATAGGTGTCGACGGCGGTGATCCGCGCAGTGGTTGCGGACAAGGGAGTGCCTTTCACGCGTTGCGGAAGGTCTGGCGCTGGGTGCCGAGGCCGTCGATGGTCAGCTCGACGCTGTCGCCCGCGCGCAGGTAGGGGGTGCCGGGCAGGCCCAGGGCCACGCCGGCCGGGGTGCCGGTGTTGATGACGTCGCCGGGGCGCAGCACCATGTACTGGCTCAGGTACCAGACCAGGTAGTGGACGTCGAAGACCATGTTCTTGGTGCTGCCGTCCTGGCGCGGCTCGCCGTTGACGGTCAGGCGCAGTCCCAGGTCCTGCGGGTCGCCCGCCTCGTCCGGGGTGACCAGCCAGGGGCCGAGCGGGTTGAAGCTCTCGCACGACTTGCCGATGTCCCACTGGGCGGAGAACTCCAGCTGGAACTCCCGCTCGGAGACGTCGTTGCTGATGGCGTAACCCCCGATGCACCCCGCCGCCTCCGCCGGGTCGGCGAGGTAGCGGGCTTCCCGGCCGATGACGACGGCGAGTTCCACCTCCCAGTCGGTCTTCACCGAGCCGCGCGGGATCAGCACGGAGTCGAAGGGGCCGACGACGGTGGACGGGTCCTTCATGAAGACCACCGGCCGCTCGGGAACGGCCGCCCCCGTCTCCTCGGCGTGGTCGCGGTAGTTGAGGCCGATGCAGACCACCTTGCCCGGACGGGCGAGGGGCGCCCCGACCCGCAGACCGGTCGGGTCCAGGGCGGGCAGCGAACCTACCGCCAGGGCGGCCCGGACGCGGCCGATCCCACCGGAGGCGAGGAAGGCGCCGTCGATGTCGTCGGTCAGGCCCGTGAGGGCGAAGGTCGCGCCGTCCTTGCCGCGGACCGCCGGAGTCTCCGCTCCGGGTTCGCCGAGTCGCAGCAGCTTCATCTGGTGGCTCCTATCAACACATCGGATGTATCCGCGGTGCCATGACCATACGAGGACAGTCTCGGGCCTCGCAAGGATTCCTCCGATGTTTACCCGTCGAATAGCTCGACGGTGCAGGTCGAGAGGTCGGTGAGTCAGCGGTCTGACCGCTTCGCTGACCGGGAATCACGGGTTGGGAATCGTCCGAGCTTTCCTCTTGTCAGTCGGATACCCGGCTCGTAGAGTCCTCGGCACCACAAGCCATCCGATGTCTTCTGCCGGATGCCCGGTCGCTTTCTCTGTGATCCGCCTCCCACCCCGCCCCGCAAGGGCGCCGGCCTTCCCAGCCAAGGAGACCAGCAATGAAGCTCCACTCCTCCAGAATCGCGGCCACGGCCGCCACCGTGGCCGTCCTGGCGGGGTTCGCCACGGCCTGCAACCGCGGCAGCGACTCGACCTCCGCCGGATCCGGCGGCGGCAAGGCGGCCATCGGCATCGACCTGCCCCGTGCGGACTCCGACTTCTGGAACTCCTACGCGCAGTACGTCAAGCAGGACGCCTCCTCCCAGGGGCTGAACACCCTGCCGGTCAGCAACTCGCAGAACGACGTGACCAAGCTGGCCGCCAACGTCCAGGTCTTCCAGAACACCGGCGCCAAGGCCGTCGTCATGGCTCCGCAGGACACCGGCGCGATCGCCTCCACCCTCGACCAGCTGGCCGCCAAGAAGATCCCGGTCATCAGCGTCGACACCCGTCCCGACAAGGGCGACGTCTACATGGTGGTCCGCGCCGACAACAAGGCCTACGGCACCAAGGCCTGCGAATTCCTCGGGAAGCAGCTCGGCGGCAAGGGCAAGGTCGCCGAACTCCAGGGCGCGCTGAGCTCCATCAACGGCCGCGACCGCTCCGAGGCCTTCGCCGCCTGCATGAAGGAGAAGTTCCCCGACATCCAGGTGATCGAGCTGGCCACCGACTGGAAGGGGGACGTCGCCTCCGCGAAGCTCCAGTCCACGCTGGCCGCCAACGCCGACCTCGGCGGCATCTACCTGCAGGCCGGCGGCGCCTTCCTCCAGCCGACCCTCGCCCTGCTCCAGCAGAAGGGCCTGCTCAAGCCGGCCGGCCGGCCGGGGCACATCGCCATCGTCTCCAACGACGGCATCCCGCAGGAGCTCGACGCCATCCGCAAGGGCGACATCGACGCCACCGTCTCCCAGCCCGCCGACCTCTACGCCAAGTACGCGCTCAGCTACGCGCAGGCCGCCACCGAGGGCAAGACCTTCCAGCCCGGCCCCACCGACCACCAGTCCACCATCATCTCCCTGCCCAACGGCCTGGAGGACCAGCTCCCCGCGCCACTGGTGACCAAGGACAACGTCGACGACAAGTCCCTCTGGGGCAACAACGTCGGCAAGTGACCAGAGCCCCCGTGAGTGGGCCGGCGGAGCCCTGACCGAAGCCGCCCGCTCATGGGGCCCATGGAGAGGACACGCCGCCATGGCGGACCCCAGCCCCGTCCGGGGCCCCGTCGTCGAGGCCGACGGGATCAGCAAGCGCTTCGGCGCCACCGTCGCGCTCAGCGACGCCCGCATCTCCGTCGCCCCCGGCGAGGCACACGCCCTGGTCGGCCGGAACGGAGCGGGCAAATCCACCCTCGTCTCGATCCTCACCGGACTGCAGAACCCCGACACCGGCACCCTGCGCTTCGACGGCGAACCCGCCCCCGCCCGCGGCGACACCGACGCCTGGCGCTCCCGGGTCGCCTGCGTCTACCAGCGCTCCACCGTCATCCCGGCGCTGACCGTCGCCGAGAACCTGTTCTTGAACAGACACCGCCTGGACCGGCAGAGCTCCGGTGCGCTGCGTCCGATCGGCTGGAAGCGACTGCGTTCGCGCGCCGGCGAACTGCTCGCCGAGTACGGCGTGGACGTCGATCCGACGGCCCGCGCCGAGGACCTCACCGTCGAGCAGCGCCAGTTCGTGGAGATCGCCCGGGCGCTGTCCTTCGGCGCCCGCTTCATCATCCTGGACGAGCCCACCGCCAAGCTCGACGCCCGCGGAATCGGCCGGCTCTTCGAGAAACTGCACGAGCTGCAACGCCAGGGCGTGGCCTTCCTGTTCATCTCGCACCACCTCCAGGAGGTCTACGAGCTCTGCAGCACCGTCACGGTCTACCGCGACGCCCGGCACATCGTCACCGCCCCGGTCGCCGACCTCGACCAGCAGGCCCTGGTGGAGGCGATGACCGGCGAGACCTCCCGCGGCACCGAGCCCAGCTGGTCGGTGACCGGCCGAGCGCTCCCGGAGGGCCCGCCGCTGCTCGACGTCACCGGCCTCAGCCTGGCCGGCCACTACCACGACATCGACCTGACCGCCCGCCCCGGCGAGGTGGTCGGCCTGGCCGGAGCCGCCGCCAGCGGAAACGTGCAGCTCGGCGAGACCCTCGCGGGCCTGCACCGACCGCAGGCCGGGACGGTCAGCGTCGCCGGGCGCCCGGTGCGCACCGGAAAGGTGCCCGCCGCACTCGCGGCCGGCATCGGCTTCGTCCCCGAGGACCGGCACGTCCAGGGCCTGGTGCCCCAGCGCAGCGTCGCGGAGAACGCCACCCTCACCGTCACCGACCAGCTCGGCCCGTTCGGCACCGTCCTGCCCTCGCGAACCCGTGCCTTCGCCCGGCGCATGATCGACGACCTCGACATCAAGACCCCCGGACCGGTCACCCCGGTCGCCGCGCTGTCCGGCGGCAACCAGCAGAAGGTCGTCATCGCCCGCGCGCTCGCCACCCGGCCCCACGTCCTGGTCGCCATCCGCCCGACCAACGGCGTCGACATCAAGTCCAAGGAGTCACTGCTCGGCGCCGTCCGCCAGGTCGCCGACGACGGCAGGACCGCCCTGATCGTCTCCGACGAACTCGATGACCTGCGGGTCTGCGATCGCGTGCTGGCCATGTTCCACGGCCGCGTCGTCGCCGAGTTCGACGCCGGCTGGAGCGATGAACACCTGGTCGCGGCCATGGAGGGCATGACCGGCCCGACCCACCCGAAGGAAAAACCATGACTCCCACCACTGAGCTCCCCGACCTTCCGGGCGCGGCGGTCGCCGCCCGCGCCGGTCGCCGCTTCGACCTCGCCCGCTACCGCGACCTGTCGCTCGTCCCGGTCCTGCTGGTGCTCGGCGTCATCGGCTTCATCGTCTCGCCCGCCTTCCTCACCTCCGACAACCTCCTCGGCGTCGGCCAGCAAGCCACCGAGCTGAGCCTGCTGGTCCTCGCCGAGGCGCTCATCCTGATCGCCGGGCGGATGGACCTCTCCCTGGAGTCCACCATCGGCGTCGCCCCGGTGATCGCCGTCTGGCTGGTCCTGCCCGACCACGGCGCCCGTTTCAACGGCCTCGGACTGTTCCCCGAGTGGAGCGCCATCCCCTTGTGCCTGCTGGTCGGCGCGCTCATCGGCGCGATCAACGGCTTCCTCATCCTCAAGCTGCGCCTCAACGGCTTCATCGTCACCCTCGGCGCGCTCACGCTGCTCCGCGGCCTCCAAGTCGCCGTCTCCCAGGGCCAGTCCATCGTCAACGTGCCCGAGTCCTTCCGCTACCTCGGCGGCGCGAGCTGGCTCGGCGTCCCGGCCGCGATCTGGATCTGCGCCCTGCTCTTCCTCGTCGGCGGCTGCGCCCTCGCCTGGCTGCGGCACGGCCGCGCCCTCTACGCGATCGGCGGCAACGCGGAGGCCGCCCGGGCGGCGGGCATCCGCGTCGACCGGATCGTCTGGGCCGTGCTGACCCTCGGCGGCCTGCTCGCGGCCTTCGCCGGCATCCTCTACACCGGCCACTACGGCTCGATCTCCGCGGACCAGGGCAACGGCTGGATCTTCCAGGTCTTCGCCGCCACGGTCATCGGCGGCGTCAGCCTCAACGGGGGCCGCGGCACCCTCTTCGGGGCCCTCACCGGCGTCCTCACGCTCCAGCTCGTGGTCAACGTGATGACCCTCGCCGGCGTCCCGCCGCTGTGGAACCAGTTCCTCAACGGCGCGATCATCATCATCGCGCTGATCATCTCCCGCTACGCCTCCGGCGAGAAGCAGGAGTAGCCCGAGGGCGCGGGGCCCGTCCACGCTCACCTGCCGCAGAGGGCCCTCTCGACGAGGGCCTGGTGGAGCCGGAGGGACTTCTCGGGGTCACCGTCGTCGTACACGTTGATGGACAGCGCGAACTGGCGGCTGCCGTCCGCCATGCGCAGCAGGGCGGTCGAGTAGCAGGGCGATCTTGGTGACGCTGCCGACCCAGAACCTCCCGTCGGCGCGCGCCGGCAGAGCGGTGACCAGGTCCCGGACTCCGGCCGCGCCGCGCCCAGTCGAGCCCGGAGGGCTTGCGCGCCACCGCGGGTGCGGCCACCGCGACGTACTCGGCGAAGGTGCCTGCCTGCACCACGTCCTTGCGGGCGTAGGCCATCACCTCGTCCCTCGGGGCGAACTCGGGCGTGTCCGGGCCGGTGCGGGTGACCACCCCGGCCACGTCCCAGCCAGGAATGACGGGGAAGACGGTGTCCATCATGCCGTCCAGGCCGCCTGCCATGACCTTCCAGTCCACCGGGTTGACGGAGGCCGCCCGGACCTCGATCAGCACCTGTCCGGGGCCGACCTTGGGGTCGGGCACCTCGCCGTACTTCAGCCGGGAGTTGTCCGGGGCATACGAGTCGTAGGCCACCGCGCGCATGAACTGTCTTCCGAGGAAAGGGTGTTGCTGCTTCGCGCACCGCCACCGTGCGGCGGGCGGGCGGGCGGGCGTCGTCGGCAAGGCTATGCCGGGGTGGCCGCCCGGCACGCCCGCACCGCCGTCGGAGCGGCCCCGCCGTTGTCGGTGCACCCCTTGGTGGCCGCCCGGATCGGAAAGGTTGCCGCCGTGGTCGGTCTTTCTCCGGTGGAATCAGCCGGACGTCGAGGGGGCGGACTCCCGGATCGTCAGGCGGGTGGGCAGGACGAGGGGGCTCGGGTCCTGGCCCTCGATGACCGCCACGAGCATCCGGGCCAGCTCCAGCCCGAGCGCGCGCACCGGCTGGTGCACGGTCGTCAGTGGCGGGTCGGCGTACGTGGCGTCGGCGAGGTCGTCGAAGCCGACGAGGGCGACGTCCTCGGGGACGCGTCGGCCGAGTCGGCGCAGGGCGCGCAGCGCTCCCAGCGCCATGCCGTCGTTGGCCGTGAACACCGCGTCGAGGTCCGGACGGTCCGCGAGCAGCCGCTCCATCGCGGCCTCGCCGCCGGCCTGGGTGAAGTGGCCCGGGATCACACCGGCGGGGGACAGACCGGCCAGCACCAGTGCCTCGCGGAAGCCCTGTTCACGGGCGACGGAGGCCTGGAGATCGACCTGTCCGGTGATCATCGCGATGCTCCGGCGTCCACCGCGGACCAGGTGCTCGACGGCGAGGCGGGCGCCGCCCCGGTTGTCCGGGTCCACGTACCACCGGGGCGTGCCCGTCAACGGCAGGCCGCCGAAGACCACGGGCAGGTCCGTCCGCTCGGCCAGCCGGCCCAGGGGGTCGTCGCCGCGCACCGCCATCAGCATCACGCCGTCCGCCCGCCGGGAGCTCAGGATGCGCCGCAGGCGTTCCTTGCCGCGGGGCGTGTCGGCCAGCAGCAGGACCAGGTCCAGGTCCGTCCGGTCGAGGAAGGAACCGACGCCCACGGTCACCTCGGCGAAGAACGGGTCGGCGAACAGTCCGGGTTCGGCGCTGGACACCGCCAGCACGACCGTGCCCGCGCGCCGGGTCGCCAGCGCCCGTGCGGTCGGGTTCGGCACGTAGCCGAGCTCGCGGACCGCCCGCTCCACCGCGGCGCGCTTGGCCGCGCTCACGTGCGGCACGTTGTTGATGACGCGGGAGGCCGCCGTGCGGGAGACTCCGGCCCGGGCGGCGACCTCGTCCAGTGTCGGCTGGCGTCGCGGAGACGTCTCCATCGCGATCGTCGATCCTCCTGTCGCGGGCGGGCGATTTCCCCGGACGGTGGTCCCGTGGACATCCCGTGCCCCGGGGACGGTCGGCCGACGCCGGGGCATTCGTCGGCCGGAAGCGCTTCCACACTAGGCGCGATCAGGGTCGCGCAACCTGAACATCCGTGAGTTCGCTTCTGTGGCCGCTGATTTGAGGTTGGTGCGGAGTTCATGACAGGGCCTTGACATCGGGTCGGCGCGGACCCAATCATCCTGAGACTGGAAGCGCTTCCACCCCCCCACTCCCGCCCCCACCAAGTGGAGGAAGCACCATGCGTCGTTCGCTCCGCAGGCTGTCCCTGCTCATGGCACCCGCGCTCACCGCCCTGCCGGCCGCGGTCCAGCCCGCAGCCGCCCAGGTCAGCACCCCCACCGCTGAGACCAGCGGCTTCTACGTGGATCCCGAATCCACCGCACAGCAGTGGCTCAACGCCAACCCCGGCGACGGCCGCGCCGCCGCCATCCGGTCGTCGATCGCCGACGTGCCGACGGCGCGCTGGTTCGGCAACTGGAGCGGCACCATCGGGACGGCGACCGGCGCCTACGTCGGCGCGGCCGCCGCCAAGGGCAAGCTGCCGATCCTGGTGGCGTACAACATCCCCGACCGGGACATCTGCGCCGGCCAGTCCGGCGGTGGCGCGGGTTCCGCGGCCGAGTACGCCACCTGGATCGCCGCCTTCGCCAGTGGCATCGGCAACCGGCCGGCCGTGGTCGTCCTCGAACCCGACGCGCTCGGCGACCAGACCTGCATGAGCGCCGACCAGATCGCCGAGCGCAACGGGATGCTGCGCAACGCCATCGCGCAGTTCAACGCCAAGGCCCCGAACACCCGGCTCTACCTGGATGCCGGGAACCCCGCCTGGATGAGCGCCGAGACCATGGCCCAGCACCTGGTCGCGGCCGGGGTGAGCGGGGCACACGGGTTCTCGCTGAACGTCTCCAACTACATCGGCACCGCGCAGAACACGGCGTACGCCAAGGCCGTCAACGCGGCCCTGCGGTCGGCGAACGGGTTCACCAAGCCGTACGTCATCGACACCAGCCGCAACGGCAACGGATCCGACGGCAACTGGTGCAACGCGGCGGGGCGCAGGATCGGCACGCCCACGCAGGTCGGCGGCGGTGCCGAGATGCTGCTGTGGATCAAGGCGCCCGGCGAGTCCGACGGCAACTGCGGCACCGGCGCGGGCTCGACGGCCGGACAGTTCCTGCCGCAGGTCGCCTACAACCTGATCTACGGCTACTGACCCGGGGAGCTGGCCGGAGGAGAAGTGAACGATCTGTTAACGCTAACAAAATCCTTTGAGGAGGCTTGGCATGTCATCATAAACTCCCAGGTCAGCGGCAATATGAGGGATCATCGGCGATGTTGACGCGCTCATGGTTCGCTCCTACGCTCCGGGCACCGGAATCCGTGGTCGTACTCCGATCGGAGCACTGATGTCCAAGCCCCGCCCCCGACTGCCCTTCGCCTGCACCGCCCTCGTGGGCGCGCTCGCCGCCGTGACCGCGCTCGGCGGCCTCATGGGTGCGCCGGTCGCGCGAGCCGCCACCGAGGTGTCGGCCGCGCAACCCGCTGCCGAGGGCGGGTCGTTCTCCACGCTGACCTACAACGTCGCCGGCCTCCCGCAGGTGGTGAACAGCTCCTCCACCGAGCGGCAGAGCAGCACCACCGCCATCGGCGCCCGGCTCGCGCCGTACGACATCGTGCACGTCCAGGAGGACTTCAACTACCACGCGTTCCTGTACGCCGCCGACTCCCACCCGAACCGCACCGCGACCAGCGGTGGGGCGGGCATCGGCAGCGGCCTCAACACCCTGTCCGGCCTCGGCTACGACGGCGACGACTTCGAGCGGGTCAAGTGGAAGGACTGCCAGCTGGACTCCGGGGACTGCCTGACCCCCAAGGGCTTCACCTTTATGCGCCTCCGCCTGGCCGAGGGCGTGTACGTGGACTTCTACAACCTCCACGCCAACGCGGGCACGGAGCCCGGCGACGAGGCCGCCCGCGCCGCCAACCTGGCCCAGCTCACCGGCTACATCAGGACCCACTCGGCCGGGAACGCCGTCGTCGTGATGGGTGACACCAACACCCGCTACACCCGGGCCGACGACACCATCGCAGCCTTCGCCGCCGACAACCGGCTGACCGACGCCTGGGTGCAGCTGGAGCGCGGCGGCGTGGCGCCGGCCCGCGGCGCCGACCCGCTGCTGTGCGACCAGAACGCGCCCACCGACACCTGCGAGATCGTCGACAAGGTGCTCTACCGCAGCAGCCCGCTGGTCTCGCTGACCGCCACCTCGTACGCCAACAAGCACGCCGACTTCCTGGACGGATCGGGCAAGATGCTCTCCGACCACGACCCGGTCGCCGTGGGCTTCACCTGGAGTCGGAACCCCGACTACCTGGCGAGCGAACAGTTCGGCGGCCCGCACGGCGACTTCTACGACGACATCGACCGCGTACCGGCCGGCGCCCGGGCCACCACGATCAGCCTGCGGGCGGGCAGCCGGGTCGACCAGGTCGGCCTCACCCTCGCCGACGGCACCGCCCTCACCCACGGCGGCACCGGCGGCACCGCCTCCTCGCTCACCCTGAGCAGCGGCGAGTACGTGAACTCGGCGACCCTCTGCCAGGGCTCGTACAACGGGCACACCCGCATCTTCTACGCCTCCTTCGGCACCAATCTCGGCCGCACCCTGACCGGTGGCACCACCACCGCCGACTGCGTGACCCGCACCGCGCCCGACGGCTGGCAGTTCGCCGGGTTCCAGGGACGCTCCGGCGACGAGGTCGACAAGCTCGGCTTCCTGTTCACCCGCCGCTGACCCCGGGAACGTCCCCGCACCCCCCCGCACGTCCCCGGCCCGGGCCGCCACCCGGGCCGGGGATCCCCCTTTCCTCCCGCACACCGCTCCGCCCGCCAGGCGCACCACCGCAGGAAGACAGCGATGACCGACCAGCCCACCCTGAACCGCCGCCGCTTCCTGCGCCACTCCGCCGCCACCTCGGTCGGCATCCTCACCGCGCCCACCACCCTGAACCTGCCGGCCGCCCCGCAGCGGGCGGCCGCCACGCCCGCCGGTCCGGTCCAGGGCGCCGCCTTCGTGGACTCCTACGCGACCAACACGATGGCCGACCTCACCCCGAGGGGAACGCCGCCGTGCGCATCCTCACCGGGATGAACCGGGTCTGGCACACCGGCGCCTCCTGGAACGACGGCTCGCCGCTCATGGCCGACGTGCTGCGCGCCAACGTGCGCTACTGCGTGTGGACCACCACCCTGCGCACCGCGGCGCGGGCCCGGGAGGCCTTCATCTGCGACCGCCAGCACCAGAGTTACGCCGTCATCGCCGGCCTCGACCCGCTCGCCGACCTGTACCGCACGGGTGCCAAGGCCGTCACCTCGATCGCCACCGCGCCCGACTCCACCCCGCCCGCGAAGGTCGACGACGCCGTTCCCGCCGGTGCGCCCGCCGGCTCCGCGCTCGGCCCCGGGGCCGTCGACTCGGAGCTGGGGCAGGTGGTCACCCTGGTCAACACGCTGCGCGGGCCGTACGCCTCCGGCAACCCTCCAAGTACGCCTTCCGCTACCCGCGGCCCTGGCGCCTCAACGAGGACAGCGCGGTGGTCGACACCGGCGCCACCGACGCCCTCGGCTACCCGGTCTACGCCTCGGACGTCGTCGTCGCCCCGCAACTGCTCCGCCAGCGGAGCACCTCTCCGGTCGACGACGGCGGCTTTGTGAGCGGTCACACCAACGCCTTCCACCTGTGCGCGCTGGCCCTGGCGTACGCGGTGCCCGAGCGTTCCAGGAGCTGATCACCCGGGCCTTAGAGCTCAGCCACCCGGATCACCGCCGGGATGCACTCCCCGCTCGACGTCATCGGCGGCCGGACGCTCGTCACCGCGCTCGCCGCCGCCACCCTCGCCGATCCGCGCAACGCCGTCCTCAAGGCCGCCGCCCGCAGCCAGGCGGCCGCGTACTTCCGGTCGAAGACCGGCAGCACCGCCGACACCCTGTACGCCTTCGCCCACCGGGCCGTACCGCCGACACCCCGTACGCCGAGCGCGCGGCCAACGCCGCACAGGTCACGCCGCGGCTGACGTACGTCCTGCGCCGCAGCGGCCGGAACGTCCCGATGACCGTGCCCAAGGGCGCCGAAGTCCTGCTGGAGACCCGCCTGCCCTACCTGGACGCCGCCCAGCGCCGCGAGGTGCTGCGCACCACCGCCCTGCCCTCGGGCTACGTCCTGCTGGACGGCCCGGAGATGTGGGGCCGGCTCAACCTGTTGGCCGCGGCCGACGGTTACGGCGCGTTCGAGCGGGACGTGACGGTGGAGCTGAACGCCGCCGACGGCGGGTTCCGCACGGCCGACGCCTGGCGCAACGACATCGCCGGACCAGGCGGCCTCACCAAGCGCGGCACCGGGACGCTGACCCTGATCGGCACCAACCGCTACACCGGCCCCACCGTGGTGGCGGGCGGGGTCCTCGCGGCCGGCTCCCGCGACGCCCTCGGGCGCGGCGACGTCCAGGTCCGCGGCGGCACCCTGCGGATGGACGCCGAGCGTGGAGCCGTCCGGGTGCACGGCGACTACCTCCAGTCGCCCGCCGGGACGTGGCTGGAGCTGACGCTCCACCACTGCCACGCCCCGGCCCTGACGGTCGAGGGCCGGGTGACGCTCGGCCGCGGTGCGCAGCTCGTCCTGCGGCAGACGGACACCCTCGAGGTGGGCGAGGACGTGGTGCTGCCGGTGATCGGCGGGCGTGTGCTCCAGGGCGGCTTCGACAGCGTCACGGTCGAGGCTGCCGGGTACCGGGCGACGCCGATGTACACCCATGACGGCCTCTCGGTGCGGCTGACCCGCTGCTGAACGCCGAACACGCCGACGGTTAGCACCTGCGCTCAGGGCGCTCCAAGGCACGGGCTCCGCCGAGCCCGTTGTGTCGCTTGCGTTAACGCTAACATTTTTGCTTGACGGTTCAACTTCATAGCCTTTTGACTGGGTCACCTCAAGTCCGTGCATCGCTCCCACGCGTAGAGGACGCCCATGCCCCTGTACTTCATCCGCCACGGCGAATCCCAGGCCAACGAACAGAACCGCTTCGCCGGGCAGTTGGACACCCCGCTCACCGACCTCGGCGTCCGCCAGGCCGAACAGGCCGCTCGGCGGGTCGCCGCGCTCGGCCTGGACCTCGACGAGGTGCACGTCTCGACCCTCGACCGGGCCCGCCGCACCGCCGACATCGTCATCGCCGGCCAGCAGCGCGGCCCCGGCCGACTGGTGGTCAGCGACGCCTTGGTGGAACGCGACTTCGGGATCTTCAGCGGCCGCAACAAGAGCCTGGTCAAGAAGAGCATCGGCTTCGCCGGCTACACCGAGGCGTTCCACTCGCACACCGGCCTTCCGCCCGGCGGAGAGAGCTGGCGGGCGATGTACGAGCGGGTCGCCGGCTACTACCGCGACGTGCTGCTGCCCGCGTCCAACGCCGGGCGCACCGTACTCGTCGTCGCCCACAAGTACATCGTGGAGATGTTCGCGCTCGCCGCCGCGGAGCTGCCCCCCGAGCGGTACCGCGATCTGAAGATCCCCAATGCCCGCCCCCTGACCGAGGACGACCTGCGGCGCGCGGCCGGTGCACCGGCCGCGGCCGGGCTGGTCAACGACCTCGGCGAGATCGTCGAGATCCGGCTGCCCCTGCTGGTCGCCCTCGCGGCCTGCGCCGGCGTCGCCGTCCAACTGCTCGTCGGCGTACGCGTGCCGCCGTGGGCGTTCTCCACGGCCATGACCCTGCTGCTCGGGGTCGGCACGTTCTTCACCCTGCTGCGCGTCGACCCGCACACCCTCCGCGGCACGCCGGGCAGCATACGTCCCGCCCTGCCGCTGCTCCTGGCCCGGTCCGTCCTCGGGCTGGCCCTGCTGTGGGGTGGGAGCAGCCTGCCGCTCGAACTCGCCGGGCTGTTCCTGCTGCTGCCGCCCGCCCTGATCGTCCCGACCCTGTCCCTGCTCTGGGGTGGCGACTACTTCTTCGCGGTACGGCACACCGTGGCGGCCTCGGTCGTCATGCCGGTGGCGCTGCTGGGTGCCCTCGCCGTGGCCGTGCCCCGGGGAACCCACCCGGGCGGCGGCCTCGGCGCGGCACTGTTCACCTACGGTGCCGTCCTGCTGGTCGCCCTGCTCCTGCCCGGGCTCGGGGCGCAGGTACTGCGCCGCAGTGACCCGATCCGGGCCGGCGCCCTCAGCACCAACTGGAACTGGCTCGGCGGCCTCGCCCTCGTGCCGGTCGCCGGACTTGCCACCTTCGCGCTCACCCCTGCGGACACCCGCGACGCCGCGCGCCTGACCTGGGAACTCGTCCAGGTCATGGCGGCCACCGGTGCCCTGCTCGCAGGACTGAGGCTGCTGACCGTCGCGTTCCTGCGGTTGCGGCGTCCGGCCGCCGGGATCGGTCGCGACCTGATCATCACTCAGAGCACGCCGAACGTCTTCCTGTGGCTGGCCATGGCCGTGATCCTGGCCCCCGCCGCCGGCTCCCATCCGTCCGTGATCGGCCTCGGCGTCGCCCTGGTCTTCTTCCTCGCGGTCTACGTCGACGAGCAGGTCTTCCGGTACGGCCACTCCCAGGACCTGCGGGCCGCCGTCCGCCGGGTGCTCCCGCCGGTGCTCGCCACACCGCACCGTGGCGGAGCGTGATCCCCTCCGCCGGACCGGCCTCGGGGGTGGCGAGGAGGTGCCCACCGGATCGCTCCGGTGGGCCCCTCGGCCCGGACGGCGTCAGACCGCGACCTTTTCGCGGACGGACTCCGCGACCAGGGGGTCGGAGAGCTCGGCTACCGGCCGAACGCCACCGCCGTCGCCCTGCGCACCCACCGGTCCCAGGTACTGGGGCTGCTGATCCGCAACCTGCACAACCCGTTCCTCCTCGACGTGGTCGACGGCTTCGACGGGGCGTGCGCGGCCGCCGGCTACGAGGTGATGATCGGCTCGTCCCGGTACGATCCTTCCCGTGAGTGGGAGTTGCTGCACGCCTTCCAGGACCGCGGGGTGGACGGCCTCGCGGTCGCCCCGATCGGCACCGGCCCGGCCGTGGGCGACTGGGCCGAGGCCTACCGGTGTCCGCTGGTGCTGCTCAACGCGCCGCCGCCCCAGGCGGGCGCCGCGGTGATGAGCGTGCGCGGCGTCGGCGCCGCGGCCGTCGCGCAGGCCGTCCGTCATCTGGTCGAACTCGGCGATCGGGAGCTGACGCTGGTCGTCGCACCGGCGGACAAGGATCCGGAGCCCGAGCGCCTGGAGCGGTTCCGGGCGCCTGCGCGCGAATCCGGCTTCGCCGCCCGCGTGGTCGAGACCGAACTGGGCCTGGACGCCGCCCGGGAGGCCGTCGGGCGGGTGTCGGCCGAGCCGCCATCACGGCGACCCACCGCATTCCTCACCAACAGTGACCATCTCGCCCAGGCCGTCTATCTCGCGGCCGCTGACCTCGGGTGGCGGGTGCCCGAGGACCTCTCCGTCGTGGGGCACGATGACCTCCCCACGGCGGGCCTTCTCGCTCCGCCGCTGACCACTCTGAGGGTGGACCGGCGTGAGATCGGCCGTCGCGCGGCCACCCTGCTGATCGATTCCCTCGAAGGGCGCCCTCCAGCCCGGCGGGACGTCGTGGTGCGGGTCGACCTGCGCGTGCGGCAGCCCACGTCGCCGGCGGACATCGCGAACTCCCAGGACAGGAAACCCGAACTCCCATGTCGGAACTGACCGATGCCGTCGTGACCACGCTCCACGCCACCATCGCCCCGGGCGAGGCGCTCGGCCGGGGCAGTGAGCGGGTCTACCGCAGGCTCGCCCCCGCGCCAGGGGAACCGCACCTCGTGCGCGAGGAACTGTCGGTGCGTCGGCCCCAGGAGCTCTCCTCCGTACTGCGGTTCGTACACGTCACCGACTACCAGCTCGCCGACCTTGCCTCGCCGGGGCGGATCGACTTCGTCCAGCGGTACGCCGACCGGGCGGGATGGGCCGGGATGGTGCCGGCGTACCGTCCGCAGGAGATCGTCTCCACCCACGCGTTCGAGGCGATGGCCCGTACCGTGGCGAAGCTGGCGTCGGACCCGGGCGCGCCCGTCCGCTTCGTGCTCACCACCGGGGACAACACTGACAACGCCCAGCTCAACGAACTGCGCGGATTCCTCGCGCTGATGCACGGCGGCGACACCGTCGACCCGACCTTCGGCGTCGCGGGCAGCGGGGAGACCGCGGCGATCCCCTCGTACACGGTCTCCGGCGATTACTACAACCCGGAGCCGGAGTCGCAGGACCGGTACAAGCGGGAGTACGGCTTCCCGGACCGGCCGGGGCTGCTTGCGGCGGCGGCCGGGCCGTTCCGCGCCCAGGGCTTCGGCGTCGACTGGCTGGCCTGCTTCGGCAACCACGACTGCCTCGCCCAGGGGCGGGCACCGGTCGCACCGGAGTTCCAGGACCTGCTGACCGGAGGCAGGCGACCGGTCGCCGCACCCGCCGAGCTTCCCCCGGCGCCGAGCGATGCGTACCTGGCGGACCCTACGGTGCTGGCCGGTGGACCGGCGAGGGGGATCGAGCCGCGAGCGGACCGGCGGCTCATCGGCAAGGCCGAGTACATCCGGGCGCACCTGGACAGCCCGGGCACACCCCGCGGGCACGGGTTCAGTGAGGCCGACCTCGCCGAGGGCCGGACCCACTACTGCTACGACGAGATCCCGGGCGTGCGGGTGATCGTGCTCGACTCCACCAACCCGGCCGGCCACGTCACCGGCAGCATCGGCCGGCGCCAGCGGGACTGGCTGGAGCGGAGTCTGATCGAGGTGCACTCCGCCTACCGGGACGCGGCGGGCGTCGAGGTCCGCACGGGCCACCGGGACCGGGTGGTCGTCCTGGCGTCGCATCACGGACTGGACAGGTTCGACAACGCCGTGCAACGGCCGGACGAGGCGGCGCACCCGGACTCGGACCTGCCGCGGGTGCTCGGCGAGGAGGTCGAGGCGCTGTTGCACCGCTTCGGCAACGTCGTGCTCTGGCTGGCCGGTCATCAGCACCTCAACTCGGTCACGCCGAGGGGGCGATCCGGAGGCGGCGGCTTCTGGCACGTCATCACCTCCGGCCTGTGCGAGTGGCCGTCCCAGGCGCGCGTGCTCGAACTCCTCGTCGGCACGGACACCCTGGTGATCCGCTCCACGATGATCGACCACGCCGCGCCACTCGAACCGGGCGCCGACCTCGGCCTGTGGGACCTGGCCGCCGCGCACCGCGAGCTGAGCGCCAACGAGCCGACCCGGGTCGGCGGTCCGGAGTCGGCGGGCACGGTCCGGGACCGGAACGTGGATCTCCTCGTCCCGATCGGCCCCGCTCTTTCCGCCGCCCTGCGGGCCCGCGACGACGGGCGCTGATCAGCGCCCGGGGGAGGGGCCTCGGCTGATGTGCGGTTGGGGCCCCAGGGCGGTGGACTCCGAGTTTCGCGGGGACGTGCAGCAATCCTACGCGTGTGTGTTAGCGATCACATTTCGGCGTCTCCCACGAGGAAGCGTCGATGATCGGAAGGCAAGTCCAGTGACCCAGTCCCACGGCAATCAAGGGCCGAGCCGCCGCAGCATGCTGAAGCTCGTCGGCACGGTCGGGCTCGCAGCCGGCGCCGTCGCGGTGAGCGGCACCACCGGTGCCGCTGCGGCCCCCGGTCCCGCCTTCGCGCGCGGCGGCTGGGGGGTTCCCTTCTGCGATGGTGGGCACCGGTCAGCGGCGCTGGAGGGTCAGCAGGCCCGGGCGCCAGGGGAGTTGGTCGTAGGGGCCGGTGGCGGTGGGGGACTTGCCCTGGTAGAGGAACTGGAGGTTGCAGGGGTCGATGGTCATGGTCTGGTCGGGGTTGTTGCGGACCAGGTCGCCGTGGCT
>NZ_JBSFGK010000091.1:0-31876 GCF_053596495.1 Kitasatospora sp. NPDC001683 | reverse complement strand
GCAGCGCGGTGCCTAGCGGGCCGAGGCGCAGGAACTGGCCGATCGCGGGCGGCTGCCGGTCGCCATCATGGTCCGGGGGGCGCAGGCCCGCCTCGGGGCCCGGCCGGGAGACGCGGCGGCCTCGCGGCCGGTCCGACGCACGGGCTCCGAGGCACGGTCGGTCACGGTCGGGCGCGGCCCTTCCTCGGCCCCGCCGGCGCCTCCGCGCAACAGCTGGAACCGCCGGCGGCGCGGAACGACCGTCTCGGCCTGCGTTCCGAACAGCACCGCCAGCAGTAGCCGGACACCTCGGCCGATGGCCTGGCCGGCCGACTGGCCGGTCCCCAGTGGCGTGACCGACAGGACGCCGGCAGCCGTTGCTGACATCGATCCCCCTCTGAAAACCCCGTGATCGTTGCAGATTACGCACGTCGCCGACGGCGGGCCCGGACGACGACCAGCGAGCTGACCCCGCCGACTGCGGCGATCAGACCTGCGACGATGCCCTGAGCGGCGCCCGAGCCGGAGGCGGGCGCGGACGCGGCGACAGGGGCGAGCCGCAATGCGGCCGGGCTGGCTGGCGCGGTCGGGGCCGATGCGGCGGCGGTCGGGGCCGGCGGCGTGGTGGTCACCGGCGCTTCGGTGGCCGGGGCCGATGCGGCGGTGGTCGGGGCCGGCGTGGTGGTCACCGGCGCTTCGGTGGCCGGGGCCGATGCGGCGGCGGTCGGGGTGGTCCGGGCAGTCGGCACGGCGCTGGCCGGGGCTGCGGTCTTGGCGACCGTCGGCACGCCGGCCACCGGGGTCGCGGCTGCTGCGGGCGTGGCGGGGGCGGCCGGCCGGGGGACCGTGGCCGCAGGGCGGGCGATGTCGTACTTCGCCTGAGCCGCACCATCCGAGTTCAGGTACTGCCACTTGCCGTCCGCCGTGACGGAATCGCCGAACAGGAACGACGTCAGCTCGGGCGAGACACTGGCGTCGACCGTCAGCCGGAAGGTCTGCTTCCATCGGGCGCCGGCAGCCAGTGAGTGGTCGACCAGGGTGCTGTTGATCGCCAGCGCCGGGTCGCAGCCGGTCTGCAGCGGGACGTTCTTCCAGACCCCGTTGATCAGGGCCTCCAGGTGGGTGTTCTGCGAGGTCATCCCACCGAGTCGGCCCGGGCTGACCTCCGTCCAGCCCAGGATGGACAGGTCGACGGCGATGTTCTGGTAGTCGGCGCCGGTCCCGTTGTACTCGTCGAGCGTGAACTCCCAGGGCTGGCCGACGGTCAGCGGGGTGCCGGGGTGGTCGTAGCTCAGCGTGATGTCACCGTGATGCGCCGGAGCATCCTTCACCGGGTGCTGACCCGGGCGGTCGACGACCGACCGACCGGTGCAGTCGCTCTGGTCGGCGACGGCAGTACCGGCGGTGCCTCCCGCGACAGCGAGAGCGGCGGTGACGACGGCCATGTTCTTCATGAAACGGGACGAAAGGTACGTGCGCATGGCGGAATCCCCCCTGGGTATGGCGTGCTGCCTGTGATGAAGGCGGTCGGCCCCTGTTGCAAGCCCTGGGGCTTGCGGGTCCGTTCTCCGCGCCTTCAAACCCATAGACGTCCATCCCCCGCGGAGGTTGCAGGTGGATTCCAGAAGTTTTTCACCGAAAGCCGGCGTTCACGGTTACGGGTGGCGAGGTCGACGCGGAACACGCCGCGCCCTGGTGAACTTCTGCCGCTGGGCGCCGCGGGCGAGTTCGCTGAGGCGTTCGCCGATCACGGAGACACCGGGGCGGGGCTCCTGCTCGTAGTACCGGCGCTTGCGTCGGCGCAGCAGTTCCTCGCCGTGGTCGGTCCAGGTGAATCCCGGCTTGCGCAGCAGCTTCCGGAACACCTCGTCGACGGTCTCCGGGTGGGCGGCGGCCAGACGGCGGATCGGCAGTGGGGCGATCGACTCCTCGCGCAGGTACGTACGCAGCAGGTCCTGGTGATGCCTGCGGCCCGGGAGGGCCGGGTCGGTGAAGAGGTCCCGCAGCATGCCGTAGTCCGGGTAGAAGTTGAGCCCGTCGACTTCGTCGTAGATGACGCCGACCGTGTCCGATTCCGCGAGTCCTCGCGGTAGTTCGAAGGCCGGGAAGGCCAGACCGGGGAGCCGCCTGCCCCGGGCGCGGTCGGGGTGCGCGGCGACGGCGGCCTCCTGCCGGTGCCGGTAGTAGGCGTTGAGCCGGTCCTCGGCTTCGGCAGGGGGAAGGACCAGCTCGTCGCTGCCGCAGAACTCGATGAACGCGGCCCGGTCCACCCGCATCGAGTGCCATCCCTGCTCGATCTTCTCGGGGTTGTGGAAGACCAATGAGGGGTGTTCGGTGGCCAGTTGGAGCGCGGCCCGGGCGATCTCGGTGGCGCTGGACTTCGGATAGTGCGACATCATCCCGGAGATCAGCCACGCCCCGTCGGCCGAGTGGACGGGCACCAGGCAGGTGTGCAGGAATCCCCCCTTGGACACTCCGCGGAAGGCCGCCCGCCCGACGTTCGAGTAGGTGCGGTATTCGAGGTCGTCGATCAGGTTCAGCAGGACGACGGCGTCCCCGTCCTTGCGCCGGATCTCGAAGATGCCCTCGACCGGGTCACGCCACCCGAGCAGCATCTCCCGGTCGGCCTCGGTCAAGTCCCGTCGTCCGGCGACGAACCGGTCCACCACGGTCGAACCGTCCGGCAGGCGGTACCGCAGGATGAAGTCGTCGATGATCCGGATCGCATCGCCTTCCTCCAACTGCCGCCGGGGCCCGGCGGCCTCCAGGAGGAGGGGCGTCAACGACCGGTCGAAGCGCGCACTCCGGCCGAAATCGACCAGTTCGCCTTTCAACTCGGCGCAGCGTTCGATCAGACCTCGCAACGACGCCTCGTACTCGTTCCGTGCGACGGCAGCCATGGAATCCCTCCCGGTCCTGAGCGTTCCGACGCTCACTGCGCCCAGTAGTGGCGATATGCCTCGACCCACTCCGCTCCGTCCGGAGCCGGGTCCGGCAACGGAAGGTCCAGCAGTCCGATCGTCTGCCGGAACCCATCGCGGGTACACAGGGCGACGATCCTTCCGTCCCGTGAGAGGTCGACGCCGCGCACGATCACCTCGACGCCCAGCACCGAGGTGCTGAAGGGCACCGCCAGGTTCTCCTCGACGGCGGTGAACAGAGCCGACACCTCCTCGTGTTCGTCGTAGGTGTCGACCGTCGCTTCCTCGACCAGCGCGGCCAGTTCTCGCCTGCTCAACGTGCCCATGGCGCCACGTTAGCCAACCGGCTCGCGTCGTCTTGCGGGCGGTCCGAGGTCCCGTCGATCTGCGCGCGTATCGTCACCGCATGCGCTTGAGTGCCGTTATCCTGCCCATCCACCGGTGGAGCGACGGCCAGAAGATCCGGCGGCGGGCCGAGGACCTCGGGTTCCATGCCGCGTACGCCTACGACCACCTGTCCTGGCGGTCGTCCCGTGTGCGACCGAGCGGCTGCGGCTGGGGACGCTGGTGACCTCGGTCAAGCCCCGTTCACCCATCACGGTCTGACCTGCGAGAACACACTGCGGACGGGCCCCGCTCCGCCCGGCGGCGCGGGCGGAGCGGGGCCGCCGTTCAGGAGGAGAGGCGGTTCAGTGCTGCGGTGGCGATGCCTTCGACGTAGTTCGGGGCGTCGGCGGGCTGGCCGGTGAGGTCCACGATGGCGACCCGGGTGCCGCTGCGCAGGACCGCGGTCCCGCCGCTGGCGGTGCCGTCGCCGTTGTAGGCCGGGTACCAGCGGGCGGTGCCGCCGGTGACCGTCAGGGTGTGGGCCGCGCCGTAGTACCAGTGGCCGGCGGGCTCGTCCTGGCAGTCCTGAACGAGCGCGACGAGCTGCTTCTCCCAGGTGTCGGCCACGGTCCCGGTGGGGGCGTTCGCGGCCGACTCGATCAGCATGCCGTGGGTGTCGAAGGTCCAGTCCACGGAGGCGTACGCGGTGGCCTTGTCCTTGGTCAGGTCGCGCATCGTCTCCTCGCCGGAGCACGCGGACAGCCCCTGGCGTCCGGTCAGCGCGACGGTCGCGCCGACCGGGTTCATGCCCTTCTGGAAGTCCTCGCTCTGGACGAGGTCGGCGGAGCCGAGTCCGGGCGCGGCGACCGCGGCCGCAGCCGGGCGCGCGGTGTTGTGCGCGGCCGCGTCGGCGGTGGCCGACTGGGTGCCGACGACGCTGACGGTGATCAGTGATGCGGCGAAGCAGGCCGCGGCGGCGAGCCGGTTGCGGCGAACGGACTTCTGCTGGACGGTCTGGTTCTGGGTCATCTGGTCCCCCTGCTGGTCGGGACGCCTGCTGCGTCCTCGTACAACCGGGGAGATGCCGCCGGTGGAGGGGAAGTTGGAGCCATGGCCCGCTGTTTCACAGCTGTGACAGAGCGGTCCGGACGACGCGGTCCATCGCGGCCGTGCCCAGGCAGGCCTCGACCTCCAGCACCCCGTAGTGGGTGCCGCTGTGCAGCACGGCGATGCCGCCGCAGGGCTCCTTGCCCTCGGGCGCCCTGCCGGTGGTGTTGAAGTCTCCGGGGTAGACGCCCATCCAGCTCGCGGTGACGTCCGGGGCGAGCTGCAGCGTCGTGGTCCTTCCGTAGACCCAGTGCCCTGGCGTTTCCTCCTTGCAGGGCACCTCCTCCAGCAGCAGGCGCTCGGTGAGGTTCTGCGCCAGGGAAGGGCTCGGGGCCTCGGCGACGACCTCGCGGGCGACATTGTCGACGCGGTCGGCGACCGGCGGGGGGTCGCCCGGGTTGGTACGGGGGCTGGTCACCAGTTCGCGGGAGTGGGCGCCGGGCCCGCCCATGGTCTTCTTCTCGCCGGCGCAGGCCGAGTTGGCGTAAACCCCGTCGCCGTACCGGTCGGTGACGCGGATCTGCCCGATGCCCACGTCCGGGCTGAACGCCGCGGGTTCCAGGAGGTTCGCGGTCGTCACCGGTCCGGTCGCATCGGTCGGCGAGGCGGAGCCGGAGGCCGAGGACGCGGGCGTCGGGACGGACCCGCCGGGCCTCGCGGGACCGGACGCGCCCTGGGACGCCCCGCCGACCGCGGCACCCGACCGCGCTGCCGGGTGCGCGGTGGCGCCGGCGGGCGGTGGCAGGACGAACCGGCCGGTCGCCAGCCCGAGCGCGGCGGCTGCCACCAGGGCGACGACGGCGGACCGGGGCCGGACGACGGCGTGGCCGCCCTTCACGGACCGGTGACCAGGCGCTCGCGCATGAAGCGGCGGGCCTGGTGGATACGGTCCTTGACCGTGCCCAACGGGGTGTCCAGCACCTGGGCCACCTGGACGTAGGTCAGGTCGCCCAGGTCGCGCAGCACGAAGGCCTCCACCAGGGTGGGGTGCTGCTGCTCCAGCGCGGCCAGCGCCTCCATCAGGTCGAGCCGGGTCCCGGCGATGACGCTGGTGGTGCGCGGGTCGACGGACTCGGGGAGGTCGGCGTGGCTGTCCTCGGCGCGCCGGCGCATCGAGCGGTAGGTGGACCGGGCGGCGTTCGAGGCGATCACCGTCACCCAGCCCTGGAAGGAGCCGTGGCCGCCGTACTTGCCCAGGTGCGTGCTGATGGACAGCAGCGCGTCCTGCGCGGCCTCCTCCGCGTCGGCGTGGTGGGGCAGGAAGCGCGAGCAGCGGCGCAGCACCACCGGCCGCAGCTTGGCCAGCAGGTGCTCCATCGCCCCCGGGTCGCCCGCCTGAGCCGCCGTCACGAGCCGTTCCAGCTCGCCTTCCTCGAACATCCGGATCCCCCCGTTTCGTCCCGCCTGCATCCCACCCGTCGAACGGAGTTCCGCACACGCCCTGACTCCGGCAGAATGCTGCCACATGCGCAAGCTCGGCCGTTACCTCCTCCTGGAGCGGCTCGGAGCCGGCTCCTTCGCGACGGTCTGGAAGGCCTACGATCCGGAGCTCGACACCGAGGTCGCGGTGAAGGTGCTGGCCGAGAACTGGGCCGCCAACGCCGATGTGCGCGAGCGGTTCCTGGCGGAGGCGAGGCTGCTGCGCCGGATCGCCAGCCCGCGGGTGGTCCGGGTGCACGACGTCGGGGTGCAGGAGGACCGGCCCTACTTCGTCATGGACTACGTACGCGGCGGCACCCTGGCGGACCGGGTCGGGCAGTGCGACCCGCAGGAGGCGCTGCGGCTGGCCGCGGAGGCGGGCTACGCGGTCCAGGTCCTGCACGAGGCGGGCGTGGTGCACCGCGACGTCAAGCCGTCCAACCTGCTGCTCGCCACCGGCCCTGTGCCCGCCGCGGTGCTGGTGGCGGATCTGGGCAGCGCGAAGCAACTGGCCGACGCATCCGGGCTGACGGTGACCACGGGCACGCCCGCGTACATGGCACCGGAACAGGCCTTCCAGACCGGCGGGTTCGACGGGAGGGCCGACGTGTACGCGCTGGCCGTCGTGGCCTACGAGCTGCTGACCGGGCAGAAGCCGTTCGGCCCGGGCGGACGCGCCACAGCCCTGATGACCGACCAGCCGACCGCCTCGACGCTGCCGGCGTTCCCAGCCGGAACGGAGCTCCCACCGAACGTCGTCCTGCTGCTACGGGCCGCGATGTCCGTCGAGCCGGCGGACCGACCGCCGACCGCCCAGGCCTTCGCGGACGCGCTGCTGGCTCCGGTCCCGCAGCCCCAGCCCCTGGAGGGCCCCGGGTGGTTGACCCCGCGCGCGGTCTGTCTGGCGTCGGGCACGGTGTTCACGGCGACGACCCTGTTGAGCTGGCTGCAGCGTTGAATCCGGCAGGGGGCCGGTCCGCACCGGCGGTCGTGCTCGGGAGAGGAATCCGGCCGCGAACGCGTGAAGGATCCTGGCCGCTGACGGCTACCGTAGGGTCGGGGGTACCGTCCCCACGCTGACCGCAGCAGCGATGGCTACGGAGAGTGTGCGCCTTGGTACCTTGGTGACCTCGCTCAACCATCACAGCTTGACCTGCGCCGCCGGCGCAGTGGTGAGGACGGCGGGCGGTCCGCCAACCACGGCGGGGCCGCAGGCCGTTGTGCCTGCGGCCCCGCTCAGGGGTTCGGGATCTCAGGAGGGGTCGCCGTACTGGAGACCGCGTCCGTTGGTGCCGACGTACACCCGACCGAAGGTGTCGGGGTCACCGGTGATGATGCGCTGGCCGGCGAAGTTGCCCCACTGGTGCGCGTCGTCGTTGATCCGGAGCCAGCTCGCGCCCTGGTCGGTGGAGCGGAAGACGCCGGCGACGCCCTTGACGGTGCCGATCAGGTACAGCGCCTGGTACGAGGTGCCCGGTGCGGCCTTGCCGAAGCCGACGGCGGAGGCGGACTCCACCGAGGACAGCTTGATGAAGCTGCGGCCGCCGTCGGTGGAGTGCAGCAGACCCGTGCCGTCGCCGGCGAGCCACAGGTCGCCCGCGACGCCGGGGACGGCGCTGAGCTTGCCTCCCGGCAGGTTGGCGGAGCGGGCGGTGAAGTTCGCGCCGCCGTCGGTGCTGGCGTAGAGCGTGCCGTTGTTCAGCGAGTAGAAGGTGTTGGCCGAGGACCGGTCGGCGACGACCACGGCATCGTTGCCGAGGCCGTTGACCTTCGACCAGCTCGCGCCCCGGTCGGTGGAGCGGTACGGGGCCTGGCCCGCCTCGGTCCAGACGAAGCTGGAGCCGTCCGCCGCGATCGCGATGTGGCCGCTGTCCGCGCTGGCCACCGGCTCGCCCTTGAAGCCGTTCCAGGTGTGGCCGCCGTCGGTGGAGAGGGCGCCGTCCTGCGCACCGCCCCGGCCGACCCGGACCACCAGCGAGGGGTTGGACTGGGCGAAGTCGAGGGAGGTGCTGTTGTAGATCGTCGGGTTGGTCAGCCGCCCGGTGGGCTCCTTCGTCAGGTCGTCGTACACGAAGCCGCCCTGGTCGCCCAGCGCGGTGATGAGGGCGGCGGCGCCGGGCGGGGAGACCGCGTCGTAATACGCCGTCTCCTCCAGCCCGCGGGCTCCGACGAACCAGTGGCTGGTGCCGCCGTTGTCGGTCGCGTTGGCGTCCTTGCTGGCCCAGATGCCGTTGCCGGTGCCGTACATCACGTGCCCGGAGTCGAACGGGTCGATGCTCAGCGCGGTCATCCAGTGCCCGATGCCGGTGCCGAGGTACGGGGCGATGGAGGCGTCCCGCACGGACCTGTCGGACTGGGTCTTCCAGGTCGCACCGCCGTCGGTGCTGCGGTAGACCTCGTCCTGCGGCCACCAGCGGTCCAGCGTGGTGACCATCACCGTGGACGGCTTCTGCGGGTCGACGGCCAGACCGGCGAACCCGTAGCCGCCCTGGGACGGCGAGATGTTCTTCCACGCCCCGCCGGAGGTGTTGTACTTCCACACCGAGCCCGCCGTCACGCCGTTGGGCCCGGGGGCGTTGCTGTACGTCAGGTACAGCGAGCCGTCACCGGAGAGCACACCGTGCTGCGGCACCTGGCCGGTGGGCTGCCCGGAGACCGGGTGCCAGGAGTTGCCGCCGTCGGTGGACCGGTACAGGTTGGTGGACCTGTCGGCGACGCCGACGTAGATCGTGTTGCTGCCGGCCGGGCCGTAGGTCACGAAGGAGATGCCGGTGCCGAAGCTGGCGCCGTCCTTGACCGGGAACGAGGAGACCTGGTTCCAGGTCACACCGGCGTCGGTGCTGCGCCACAGGCCGTTCTTGCGGGTGCCCAGCAGCAGGTGGTCGTGGTTCGCGGGGTCGATCACCAGGCGCTCGCCCGCCCCGCGGCCGTCCTCGTTGCCGCCCAGCTTGAACGGCAGGTCGGTGCGCTGGAAGGTGCGGCCGCGGTCGGTGGAGCGCAGGATCGAACCGTTGCCGGCCCAGTCGTTGGTGTAGGTGCCGGCCGCGAGGTAGAGCCGGTCCGGGTCGACCGGATCGGTGGCCAGCGACTCGATGCCCAGCAGGTTCCAGTCCTTCTGACCGATCCAGTCGGTCAGCGGGATCCACTGCTCGGCGCCGGTGTCCCAGCGGTACGCGCCACCCATGTCGGTGCGCGCGTACAGCAGGCCCTTCTCCTTCTGGTTGAAGATCAGGCCGGTGACGTAACCGCCGCCCGCCACCGGGGCGTTCTTCCACACGTACGAGCCGGAGCCCTGTGCGCCGCCGGCCCCGGGCACCGGCGTGCCGGGCACCTTCACCAGCTTCCACTGCTGGTTGGCACCACCCCACCCGGGCCACTGGATGATCTGCGTGCCCTGGGCCGTGGAGTTGCCCGTGACGTCCAGGACCTGACCGCTCTTGCGGGAGGTGAAGGTGACGGCGTCGGACCCGCTCACATCGCCGATCCGCCACTGCTGGGAGGCGGAGGAGCGGTCCGTCTGCTGCTCGGCGACAGCCCCCTGGCTGGTCGAGTCGCCCGCTATGCCCAGCACCTTGCCACTGTTGCGGTTCACCAGCTCGTAGTAGCCGTCCCCGGTGGACTTCAGTTTCCACTGCTGGTTGGCGGTGTTCTGGTCGACCCACTGCTGGATCCGGGTGCCGTCGGCGGTGGAGAAGGCGTTGACGTCCACCACCTGGCCGCTGCGTACCGAGACCAGCCTGTAGTAGGCATCGCCGTCGACCGTCGCGGCCTGGGAGTCCCCGTGTACGAACACGAAGTACGACCCGACGGTGAGGGACACACCGAGCACCAGAGCTGTGGCGCTCAGGCGACGGCGGTGACGCCCGCGGCGCCTGCCGTTCGTGGGGTTGCTCATGGGTGGACGTTCTCCTTGCGAACTGTGCACGAGGGGACGGGTGGATCCGGCCACGGGCTGGCCGGATCCACTCCCTTGTGGTCGCAGGGGCCGCAAAGGGTTGCCGCGAGCCGGGAACTTCTTGACGGGAATTTTCCGCCCCGATCACGGCAACCTTTGTGCGCGCGACGCCTACCAGTGGGGCCAGTGGCCGTGGAACCCCGGCCGCGCGCCGACCGGGTTTCCCCTCTCGCTTGGCCGGTCGCCGAAACCCTCACCCGACCGTGTGCACGCGTAGGGTCGATGCCATGCGACTGAGCACGGTGATCCTCCCCATCCACCGGTGGAGCGAGGGGCAGAAGATCTGGCGGCGGGCCGAGGACCTCGGCTTCCACGCCGCGTACACCTATGACCACCTGTCGTGGCGCAGTTTCCGGGACGAGCCGTGGTTCGGGTCCGCACCCACGCTGACCGCCGCCGCGATGGCTACGCATAGTATCCGGCTGGGCACCCTGGTGACCTCGGTCAAGCCTCGTTCACCCATCACGGGCTGAGCTGTCCGACGCCCGGCGCTCATAGTCGGCCCGAGCCGCGTTCACCTCGTTGATGTACCGCTCCGCCCAGTCCCGGACCGCACCGAGTGGGGCCTCCAACGTCCGCCCCAGTTCCGTGAGGCGGTACTCGACCTTGGGCGGCACGGTCGGGTGGACCGTGCGGCTGACGAGCCCGTCGCGCTCCAGGCTCCGCAAGGTCTGCGTGAGCATCTTCTCGCTGATGCCGTCGATGGCCTCGCGCAGTTCGCTGAAGCGCAGCGTTCCGGCAGCCAGGGCGCCGACGATCAGAGCGGTCCACTTGTCGGCGATCCGGTCCAGGGCCGAACGGGACGGACATGGTGCGCTGTACGCGTCGGCCGGCTTGCCGTCCGGCAGCCAGGCCAGGACCCGGCCGGGAGTTCCCGGCCGAGGACGGCGGTCACGGGTGGCGGGCATGCGCATACGTTAACCAACCGATCCGCTCGGCGCTCGCGTGTGCGTCAGGTGCTGCGGACTCCATGACGAAGTGTCATCGGACAGTCGCCGCGCTCCGACCGTGCCCGACCCGGGGGTTCGCCTCGGCGTCGGGGCCGGCGGCCCACGCCCGCCGCAGCACGGGAGGGACGACCCGCCCGAAGACGTGCCCCGCGAAGTGACCGCCGGCCAGGATCGTGTTTCCGTCCCCGAGCTCTTCGAGGAGCCGGGCGCGGGTGCGGAGACCTTGCTCCGGATCATCGTCGAACACGCACGTCCAGTGGCTCTGAGTGATCTGCACCTGGCAGTGCATGATGTCGCCGAGGACGATCAGGCGTCGGCCGTCAGCACCGGACGGATCCGTGACGATCAAGCTGCTGTGGCCCGGTGTGTGCCCCGGCGTGGACAGGATCCGCACACCGGGGGCGATCTCCTCGCCGTCCGTGACGAAACCGATCACGCCGCCCAGTGGATCCTGCACGGCCTTCGAATCCGGTCCGGGGAACGTCCCGCGGCCTTCCCAGTGCCGCCACTCCGCCTCGCTCACCAGGTGCCGGGCCGCGCGGAACGTCAGCCCGTTGACCTCGCGGCCGTCAGGGAAATGCGGACCCGGAGCGACATCGCTGGTCCACCCGACGTGATCGTGGTGCAGGTGGGTGTAGACGACAGCGTCCACGTCGGTGGGTGAGAGGCCCTCGGCGGCCAGGTTCCGCACCAGCGCGCCGGCCTTGAACGACGCCACGTCGGGAATCGCGAAGTCGACGTTGCCCAGGCCAAGGTCGACCAGGACGGACCGCCCGCCGGCGCGAATCAGGAACGAACCGATGCTGACCGGGAACCAGCCACGCTCGTCGAGGAACTCCGTGTGCGTCGCCCAGCCGCCCGGCACGCTGGAAGGAAAGAACGCGGCCGGATTGAGCCACCCCTCCCCATCGGGTAGATAGGTCACCGTCGTCTCACCGATGGCGATCTGGGCGCGGAGTGCGGGCTGGACCACGGTTCTCTCCTCGACAGGCTGTCACGCTCGGGCACGGCCGGGAGGCCGCGGCCCTCGTTACTGACTATCGGAGAGTGACAATCTGCTGGGAAGTACGCACTTGCAAGTGCGTCCCCCGCAGCGCGGTGACGGGGTGATCGTGATGTGCGTACCTCCCCGGATGCGGCCAGCTCACTGGCCTGCTGGACAAGGTCGAGGAACAATCGAGAGTTGCGCGCTGACCGCTTCCGATGTCGCCGCAGTTCACTCGAAGCCTCACCCATCAGAGCGCTGCACGTAGGGTCGGCGTATGCGACTGAGCACCGTGATCCTCCCCATCCACCGGTGGGCCGAGGGGCAGAAGATCTGGCGGCGGGCCGACGACCTCGGGTTCCACGCCGCGTACACCTATGACCACCTCTCCTGGCGGAGCTTCCGGGACGAGCCATGGTTCGGTTCGGTCCCGACGTTGACGGCAGCCGCGTGCGCCACCGAGCGGATCCGGCTGGGCACCCTGGTGACCTCGCCGAACTTCCGGCATCCGGTGACGCTGGCGAAGGAGCTGATCACGCTGGACGACGTGTCCGGCGGGCGGGTCACGCTGGGGATCGGGGCCGGGGGCACGGGGTTCGACGCGACGGCGATGGGGCAGGAGGCGTGGTCGCCGCGGGAGCGGGCGGACCGGTTCGGGGAGTTCCTGCCGCTGCTGGACGAGTTGCTGCGCAGTGACGCCACGACGCGCGAGGGCGCGTACTACTCGGCGGTCGAGGCGCGGAACGTCCCCGGGTGCGTGCAGACGCCGCGGGTGCCGTTCTACGTGGCGGCGACCGGTCCGCGCGGGCTGAAGCTGGCGGCCGAGTACGGGCAGGGCTGGGTGACGTACGGGGACCCGCGCGGGCCGGCGGACGTGCCGGTGGAGCAGGCGCCCGAGGTCATCGCGAAGCAGATCGGGAAGCTGACGGCGGCCTGCGAGGCGGCCGGGCGGGACGTGGCGACGCTGGAGAAGGTGCTGCTGCAGGGCTCGACGGCGGAGAAGCCGCTGCAGTCGGTGGACGCCTTCGTGGACTGGGCCGGGACGTACCGGGAGCTGGGGATCACCGAGCTGGTGATCCACTGGCCGGTGCCGGACTCGATCTTCGAGAACGACCTCGCGGTGTTCGAGGAGATCGCCACCGAGGGCCTGGCCCAGCTGGGCTGAGCCGGGCCGGCCGTCACGGGTGCGGGCGGGTGCGCTGGGCCGGGAGGACGGGGACCGGGTCCGGGGTGCGGCGGGCGAGCTCGGCGAGGACGTGGAAGAGGACCTCGCCGAGCAGCACCGGCTCCCGGGAAGCAGTCGGTACGGCCCGGGCGTCCGGGAAGGGGAGGGTCGGGGGCGGCTCGTCACTGAGCTGGCGAGTGGGCATGGCTCTTCCTGCCGACGGGGTGACCACAGCGAGTCCTGCCCGGCGGCCCGTACCGACACCCCGGTCGGGGGCGAATCGGCCGGAAACGGTGTGGGAGGGGCCGGAACCCGTCCCCGCGGCCCGCGACCGGCCCCGACCGCGCCGCCGTCCGGAGTATTCAGCCCTGCGGCGGCGATGGGCGAAGATGGACCGGTGACCGAAGCCCGTACCGCTCCCCGCCTCATCGCCACCGACCTGGACGGCACCCTGCTGTGCTCCGGCGGCACCGTCAGCGATCGCACCGCCGCGGCCCTGGCGGCGGCCGAGGCGGCCGGGGTGCAGGTGGTGTTCGTGACCGGGCGGCCGCCGCGCTGGATGCAGCAGCTGAGCCCGCACATCGGCGGTCACGGGGTGGCGATCTGCTCCAACGGCGGCGCGATCGTGGACGTGCGGCGCGGCGGCGAGCTGATCGAGTACTTCCCGATGCCGGTCGAGACCTCGCTGGCCGTGGTGGAGGTGCTGCGGGCCAAGCTGCCCGGCACCGCGTTCGCCTTCGAGTACGCGGACGGCTGGGGCCGCGAGCCCGGGTACGAGGTGCTGATGTGGGGCGACGACGAGGTCCGGGTGATCGGTCCGGCCGAGCAGCTGCTGGCCGACGGCGGCCCGGTGCGGGGCCTGTTCAAGCTGCTGGCCAAGCACCCGGACCTCGACCCGGACACCTTCCTCACCGAGGCCCGGACGGCGGCCGGGCACCTGGCCGAGATCACCCGCTCCTCGCCGATCCCGCTGCTGGAGATCAGCGCGCCCGGCGTCACCAAGGCCAGCACGCTGGCCCGTTGGTGCGCCGAGCACGGGATCGACCGCAGTGAGGTGGTGGCCTTCGGCGACATGCCGAACGACCTGGAGATGCTGGCCTGGGCGGGCACCGCGTACGCCGTCGCCAACGCCCATCCGCATGTGCTGGCGGCGGTGGCGCAGCACACGGTGAGCAACGAGGAGGACGGCGTCGCGGCGGTGCTCGAGGAACTGCTCCGACTGCTCTGACCCCGACTGCTCCGACTGTGCGCGCCTACAGTCGGGCCGTCCAGCGCACCACGGTCCCCTTCCGGTACGGCCCCCGCTCGTGCCAGGCGGCCCCGCCGAGCGCCTCCGCCCGCCGGGTCAGGTTGAGCAGTCCGCTGCGCCGCCCGCCCTGCGGGATGCCGACCCCGTCGTCGGTGACGCTGAGCAGCACGCCGGGCCGTCCGCCCCGGTCCAGGGACTCCGGGTCGCCGCCGACCGGTCGGCCGTCGTCGCTCAGGTGGACGGTGGCGTCGATCTCCACGCCGACCCGGGAGGCCCGGGCGTGCCGGGCCGTGTTGGAGAGCATCTCCCGCAGGGCGGCGAGGAGTTGGCGCCCGGTGTTCTCGCCGACCAGGCTCTCCACCGGCCCGACGAAGCTCACCGAGGGCTTGAAGCCGAGCGCCGCCGCGGTTTGGCTGGCCTCGCGCAGGACCCGGGTGCGCAGGGTGTCGGGGGCGTCGCCGTGGTTGTCGTGCTGGAGGGCGTAGATGGTGGTGCGGACCTCCTGGATGGTGGCGTCCAGTTCGTCCACCGCGTTGCCGATGCCGGCCTTCACCTCGGGGACGACGGCCCGGCGGGCCGCGCTCTCCAGCATCATCCCGGTGGCGAACAGCCGTTGGATCACCAGGTCGTGGAGGTCGCGGGCGATCCGGTCGCGGTCCTGGAAGACGGCCAGCCGCTGCTGGTCGTGCTGGCCCTCGGCGAGCCGCAGGGCGAGGGCGGCCTGGGAGGCGAAGGTCTCGGCGAGCTGCTTCTCGGAGTCGGTGAACGGCAGCGCGCCGCGCGGGCGCCAGACGCAGAGCCCGCCGAGCACCCGCCCGGCGGCGACCATCGGCACGGCCATGGACGGGCCGAAGCTGCGGGCGAGCCGGATCACCACGGTGGGGTCACTGGACATGTCGTCCAGGTGGACGCTGTCCCCCGCCAGCAGCCGGGCGGCGAAGCTGTCCTTGGGCAGCAGCTCGCCGCGGACGAACTCGGCGGCCTCGCCGGAGGCGTGGGCGACCCGCATCTGGCCGTCCTGCTCGCCGACCGGGCCGGTGGGCAGCAGGATCATCCCGAGCGCCGCGTCCGCCAACTCCCGTACCTGCTCGGCCGCGACGGTCAGCGCGCCCTCGGCCTGCTCGGTGGAGAGCAGGGCGGTGGTGACGGCGGCGGCGCCGGCGATCCAGCGTTCGCGGCGGCGCCCCTCCTCGTACAGCCGGGAGTTCTCGATGGCGACGCCGGCGGCCGCGGCGAGCGCGTGCACCACTTGTTCGTCCTCGGGGGTGAAGGCCCCGCCGCCCTTCTTCTCGGTGAGGTAGAGGTTGCCGAAGACCTCCTCGCGGACCCGGATCGGCACGCCCAGGAAGGTCTTCATGCACGGGTGGTGCGGCGGGAAGCCGGAGGAGCGCGGGTCGGTGCGCAGGTCGGCCAGCCGCAGCGGTTCGGGGCGGTCGATGAGCGCGCCGAGGATGCCGCGGCCGGCGGGCAGGTCGCCGATCCCGTCGGCGGTCGCGTCGTCGATGCCGACGTGGATGAAGTCGGCCAGGCCGTGCCCGCCGGGGGCGATCACGCCGAGGGCCGCGTACCGGGCGTCGACGAGTTCGGCGGCGCCGGTGGCGATCCGGTGCAGGGTGGCGTGCAGATCGAGCCCGGCGCCGATGGAGACCACCGCCTCCAGCAGCCGCTGCATCCGGTCGGTGACGGCGGCGGCGGACTGCAGGCGTTCGGCGACCTCGGTGACCAGCGTGTCCAGCCCGAGCGAGGCGATCTCGGGCACCCGATGGGGTGTCGGCTCGGGGGTGGGCTCGGGGAGGTCCGGCGTGGGGTCCATGGAGAAAGCCTAGTTTGTACGGTTTTCAGCCGAAGGGCCGCGGAACGATCACGAGCTCACCGCCTCCAGCGGAGCGTCCGCCCCCAGCAGCCGGTCCGCCTCCCGCTCCCGGCGCCACATCGCGTGCAGCCGCCCGTCCGGGTCGGCGACCAGCTCCGACCAGCGGCCGCGCTCGGCGATCCGCCCGCCGTCCAGCACCAGCACCTCGTCCACGGTGGTGTCGTCCAGCCCGGCCAGCCGGTGGGTGATCAGCACGGTGGTGCGGCCCGCGGTGGCGGCCAGCAGGTCGGCGGTGAGCGCGTCGGCGGTGGGCAGGTCGAGGTGTTCGGCGGGCTCGTCCAGGACCAGCACGGGGAAGTCGGCGAGCAGCGCCCGGGCGAGCGCGAGGCGCTGGCGCTGGCCGCCGGAGAGGCGGGCGCCGTGCTCGCCGACCATGGTGTCCAGGCCGTCGGGCAGGGTGTCGGTCCAGTCCAGCAGCCGGGCGGCGGCGAGCGCGGCGCGCAGGTCCTCCTGGTCGGCGTCCGGTCGGGCGAGCCGCAGGTTCTCCCGCAGCGAGCTGTCGAAGACGTGGGCGTCCTGGGCGCAGAGGCCGATCACCCGGCGGACGTCCTCGCCCGCGAGCGCGCGACTGTCCACAGCCTGTGGACGACCGGCGGCGAAGGTGACGGACCCGGCGTCCGGCTCCAGGAAGCGCAGCAGCGCCTGGGCGAGGGTGGTCTTGCCGGAGCCGGAGGGGCCGACCACGGCGATCCGGCGGCCGGGCGCGATGTCGAGGTCGACCCCGGCGAGCGCGTCCACGGTCTGCCCGGGGTGCCGCACGGTCAGCCCGCGAACCGCGACGGGCAGCGGCTGCTCGGGCAGGGCGAGCGGCTCGGCGGGCTCCGCGACCGGCGCCGAGGCGGTGAGCACCTCGTCCAGCCGGCCCCGGGCGGCGCGGCTGCGCCGGCGGGCCTGGACGGCGAGCGGCATCCCGGTGACGGCCTCGAAGGCGGCCAGCGGGGTCAGCACCACGACGGCCAGGCAGACCGGCGCGAGCGAGCCGCCGCGCACCCCCTGGATGCCGACGGCCGCCGCGCCCACCACCGTCAGCCCGGTGAGCAGCGCGATCAGCCCGGTGCCGAGCGCGGTGGTGGCGGCCGAGCGCTCGGCGAGCCCGGTCAGCGCGGCGTCGGCGGTGCGGACGGCGGCGAGCCGGCCGGGCAGCGCGCCGGCCACGGTGAGCTCGGCGGTGCCGGTGAAGGCGTCCACCACGGAGGTGGCCAGGCGCCCGCGGGCGGGGGCCTGACGCCGCTCGGCGCCGGCCGACCAACGGGCGGCGAGTGCGGGGACCAGCACCCCGGCCAGCAGCAGCCCGAGGCCGAGCACCAGCCCGGCGGCGGGCAGGAAGGCGCCCAGCGCGACCGCCGAGGCCGGCGCGACGACCGCGGCGACGGCGGCGGGGAGCCGCCAGCGCAGGTGGTGGTCCTGGATCGCGTCGACGTCGGCGACCAGCCGGGAGAGCAGGTCGCCGCGCCGGAAGGCGGGCAGTCCGGCCGGGGCGAGCACGGTCAGCCGGCGGTACACGGCGGCCCGCAGGGTGCCGAGAGTACGCAGCACGGCGTCGTGGGAGACCAGCCGCTCGGCGTAGCGGAAGACGCTGCGGCCGATGCCGAAGGCCCGGACGGAGGTGACGGCCATCATCAGGTAGAGCACCGGGGGCATCTGGGAGGCCCGGGAGATGAGGTAGCCGGAGGTGGCCATCAGGGCGACGGCGCTGCCGAGGGCGAGCGCGCCGAGCAGCACGGACAGC
The DNA here is from genome assembly GCF_053596495.1 of Kitasatospora sp. NPDC001683. Classification (NCBI taxonomy): domain Bacteria; kingdom Bacillati; phylum Actinomycetota; class Actinomycetes; order Kitasatosporales; family Streptomycetaceae; genus Kitasatospora; species Kitasatospora sp. NPDC001683. The sequence goes on along the minus strand of NZ_JBSFGK010000091.1, from coordinate 14,217 downwards.
GCCAGCCGGGGGGCGGCGGGCTCGCTCTCGGGCTCCTCGGGCGCGGCGGGGGCGGGGGTCGGCTTCCCGCTGTGGGCGAGGGCGGTGACCGGCTCGGTGACTCGCCCGCTCGCCTCCGGGCGCTCGGACCCGGCGCCGACGCTCTCCCCCAGCCTGGCGGCCGGGAGGTGCCCCCACGCTCCGGCACTCCCTCCTCCGTCGGTCGCTGGTCGCTCTCCCTCCTTGCCCGCCATCGGGCAGGAGGGGCCCATGCTTTCGGCACCGGCGCGCCCTTCGGCTCGGGGCGGGGCCGCTTCGGCAGCAGGCCCCGCCAGCCGGACCCGCTCCTCCGTCACCGCCAGCAGGGCCGGCCGGTGCGCGACCACCAGCACGGTGCGCGCCGGGTCCTCGGCGAGGGTGCGGACGGCGTCCACCACGGCCTGCTCGGAGGCGCCGTCCAGGTTGGCGGTGGGTTCGTCCAGCAGCACCAGCGGCCGGTCGTCGGCGAGCAGCACCCGGGCGAGCGCGAGGCGCTGGCGCTGTCCGGCGGAGAGCCCGGCGCCGTCCTCCCCCAGTCCGGCGTCCAGGTCGGTGACGAAGTCGAGCGCGTGGGCGGCCCGCAGCGCCGTCCACAGCTGCTCGTCCGAGGCGTCCGGCCGGTAGAGCCGCAGGTTGTCGGCGACCGTCCCGGCGAACAGGTGCGGGCGCTGGGGCGCCCAGGCGATCTGGCGCCGCCAGCTGCCGGGCGCCAGCTCGGCGAGGTCGTGGGTGCGCCCGTCGGCGGCGGTGATCCGGACGGTGCCGACATCGGGGGTGGTGAGGCCGAGCAGGACGGCCAGCAGGGTGGACTTGCCGGCCCCGCTCGGACCGGTGAGGGCGGTGCTGGAGCCCGGGCGCAGGGTCAGCGCGGCGCCGTCCAGTGCGGGCAGGGCGCGACCGGGGTGCCGTACGGTCAGGCCCTCGGCGGTGATCACGGCGCCGGCGAGGTCAGGGGCCGGGACGGTCCCGGCGGCGGGCAGCGGGGTCTCCAGCACCCGGAAGATCTCGTCGGCGGCGGTGAGCCCCTCGACGCTGGAGTGGTAGAGAGCGCCGACCTGGCGGATCGGGAAGTACACCTCGGGGGCGAGGATCAGGATCAGCAGCCCGGTCTCCAGGTCGAGCGAGCCGTCGACCAACCGGAAGCCGATGGTGACCGCGACCAGCGCGACGGACAGGGTGGAGAGCAGCTCCATCGCGAAGGAGGAGATGAAGGCGGTCCGCAGGGTGCGCAGGGTGGCCCGGCGGTAGTCGGCGGTGATCCGGGCGACGGTGGCGGCCTGGCTGCGGGCCCGGTTGAACACCTTGAGGGTGGGCAGGCCGGCGACCACGTCGAGGAAGTGGTGGGAGAGCCGGGCCAGGGTGTTCCACTGCCGGTCCATCCGGGCCTGGGTGGCCCTCCCGATCAGCACCATGAACAGCGGGATCAGCGGCAGCGTGCCCGCGATGACGGCGGCCGAGGTGAGGTCGGCGCCGACGATCCGCAGCAGCACGATCACCGGGACGACCACGGCCAGCGCGAGCTGCGGCAGGTAGCGGGCGAAGTAGTCGTCGAGGGCGTCGATGCCGCGGGTGGCGAGGGTGGTCAGTTCGCCGGTGCGCCGGCCCGCCAGGTAGGACGGGCCGAGCGCGGTGGCGTGGTCGAGCAGCCCGCGCCGCAGGGTGGACTTCACCCGGGCGACGGACCGGTGCGCGGTCAGTTCGGTGAGCCAGCCGACCAGCCCGCGCCCGAGGGCGGTGAGCGCCAGCAGCACCAGCGGGGCGGTCAGTTCGCCGAGTCCGGCGCCGCGCTGGAAGGCGCGGACCACGATCTCGGCGATCAGGCTCGCCTGGGCGACCACCAGGGCCGCGCCCGCCCCGCCGAGGAGCACGGATCCGGCGAGGAAGGCACGGGTGGTGCGGGCGTACCCGAGGAGTCGGGGGTCGACCGGCTTCACGGCGTCAGGCCCGGTCGATCGGGGCGGCGGGGGCTGCCTTGGCGGCCGGGGCAGAAGGGGCTGCCGGGGCGGCCGGCTGGTGGCCGGCGGGGATGTGCTGCACCCCGATCCGCTTGCGGAACACCCAGTACGTCCAGCCCTGGTAGAGCAGCACCAGCGGGGTGAACACGGCGGCCACGATGGTCATCAGCTTGAGGGTGTACGGCGAGGAGGCCGCGTTGCCGACGTTCAGGCTCCAGGCCGGGTCGAGCGTGGAGGGCATGACGTTCGGGAAGAGCGCCAGGAACAGCATCGCGACCGCGGCCACGACGGTCGCCCCGGAGAGGACGAACGCCCAGCCTTCGCGGCCGAGTTGGTTGGCCACCAGGGCGCCGACCAGGGCCAGCACCGCGATCACCAGGGCGGCCAGGCTGCGGCCGTTGCCGCTGTGCGCCTGGGTCCAGACCAGGAAGACGAGGGCGAGGACGGCGGTCACCAGGCCCGCCTGGAGAGCGGCCCGGCGAGCCCGCTCGCGGATCTCGCCGACGGTCTTGAGGGCCGCGAACACCGCGCCGTGGAAGGTGAACAGGGCGAGCGTCACCAGTCCGCCGAGCAGCGCGTACGGGTTGAACAGGTCGGCGAGGCCGCCGGCGTAGTTCTTGTGGGCGTCGATGTCCACGCCGCGGACGATGTTCGCGAAGACCGCGCCCCACAGGAAGGCCGGGATGAGGGAGGTCCAGAAGATGGCCTCCTCCCAGTTGCGCTGCCAGCGGGCGCCGTCCCGCTTGGCCCGGTACTCGAAGGCCACGCCGCGGACGATCAGGCAGACCAGGATGGCCAGCAGCGGGAGGTAGAAGCCGCTGAACAGGGTCGCGTACCAGTCCGGGAAGGCGGCGAAGGTGCCGCCGGCGGCGGTCAGCAGCCAGACCTCGTTGCCGTCCCAGACCGGACCGATGGTGTTGATCAGCACCCGGCGCTCGGCGGTGTTCCGGGCGAGCGGCTTGGTGAGGACGCCGATCCCGAAGTCGAAGCCCTCGAGGAAGAAGTAGCCGATCCACAGGACCGCGATCAGCACGAACCAGACGTCGTGGAGTTGCATGACCCTGGGTCTCCTATCTGTGGGTCAGTTCTGCCGGTCTGTCGGGTCAGTAGGCGAAGGCGAGCGGCTTGTCGGCGTCCTCGTCCGCGGACGGGCCGCGCAGCGACGGGTCCTCGGCCGGGGGCCGCTCGGTCACCACCGGGCCGGCCTTGGCGTACTTGACCAGTAGCCGGACCTCGACGACGGCGAGGATCGCGTACAGCGTGGTGAAGGTGACCAGGGCGCCGACCTGGGTGCCGACGCCGACGTTGGGGGAGACGGCGCTGGCGGTGGTCATCAGGCCGAAGACGGCCCAGGGCTGGCGGCCCATCTCGGTGAAGATCCAGCCGAAGCTGTTGGCGATCAGCGGGAATCCCATGGTCAGGATGCCGATCCGCCAGCTCCACTTGGTGAGCAGCGGGCCCAGCTCCCGCTTCGGGGTGAGCATCAGCCGGGGCACCTCGGTGTCGCCGGTGCGGAACTCGGGGCGCAGCAGGAACTTCCGGCGGGTGGTCCAGAGGCCGATCAGGCCGGCGGCGAAGGAGGTCATCCCGAAGCCGATCATGAACCGGAAGCCCCAGTAGGTCACGAAGACGCTCGGGATGTAGTCCTTGGGGTTGCCACCGTGGGCGGCGGCCTCGGCGGCGGCGGTGTCGTTGATGCCGGGGACGGACGAGCTGAAGTCGCTGTGGGCGAGGAAGGAGAGTATCCCGGGGACCTCCAGCTCGACCGAGTTGTGGCCCTTGCCGACGTCGCCGACCGCGAAGATCGAGAACGGCGCGGGCGCCTGGGTGTCCCACAGCGCTTCGGCGGCGGCCATCTTCATCGGCTGCTGCTCGAACATGACCTTGCCGAGGGTGTCGCCGCTGAGCGCGGTGCCGGCGCCGAAGATCACCGCGAGCACCAGGCCGAGCCGCAGCGAGGTGCGCATCACCGCGGTCTTCTTCGGGTCGGCGTTCTCCGGCCTGCGCTTGGCCTTCCAGAGGTGGAAGGAGGCGATGCCGACCATGAAGGCGGCGCCGGTGAGGAAGGCGGCGGTCAGGGTGTGGAAGACCACGGTGAGGGTGGTGTCCTGGAACAGCACCTTGGTGATGTCGGTGAGCCGCGCCTTGCCGGTGGCCTTGTCGATCGCGTAGCCGGCGGGGTGCTGCATCCAGGAGTTGGCGGCCAGGATGAAGTAGGAGGAGAGCACGGTGCCCAGCGAGACCATCCAGATGCAGGCGCAGTGGATCCTCTTCGGCAGCTTGTCCCAGCCGAAGATCCACAGGCCGATGAAGGTGGACTCGAAGAAGAAGGCGATCAGCGCCTCCATCGCGAGCGGGGCGCCGAAGACGTCACCGACGAAGCGGGAGTAGTCGGACCAGTTCATGCCGAACTGGAATTCCTGCACGATTCCGGTGACGACACCCATCGCGATGTTGATGAGGAAGAGCTTTCCCCAGAACTTGGTCGCGTGGAAGTACTTCTCCTTGCTCGTACGCACCCAGGCGGTCTCCAGCCCGGCCACGATCGCGGCCAGACTGATGGTGAGCGGTACGAAGAGGAAGTGGTACACGGTGGTGATGCCGAATTGCCACCGCGCGATCGTCTCGTGAGCGATTGCCAGTTCCACGTCGCCCGCCCTCTCTCCGCCGGCCCCTGTTCAGGGCGTTTTCCGGACAAACCTGATCCATAGCCGTAGACGCTGCTCAACCACGCAAGCTTGTCCGCTTGTGAACGTGAACACGTTCACAAGCACAGTATCCACCATCCTTACGGGGGAACCGCAGGTGGGGTGGGGTTGACGCGGCAGGGCGGGGCGTGACGGTGCGCACAGTCTGCGGAGGTTTGGCGCACCGGGGCAACGAACGACCGGGCGGACGGCGCTCCGCTCTTGGCCGAACCGGCGCTTGACAGCACCGCGCCCCGCTCGCTGCGGCGAGCGGGGCGTGCTAGGGGGCTACGGGCTGGGGGCTACGGTCGGCCGAGCAGCTGCGCCCCCGAGGTGGAGTCGGCGCGGGCGGTGAAGAACTCGGTGAAGCCGCGCAGGAACTCCTCCAGCGTGATCCGCCCGTCCCCGTCCGTGTCCAACTGGCGGAAACCGTGCGACAGTTCCGCCGGGTGAACCCGCGGACCGCCGAACACCGCGCGGTACTCGTCGAACTCCAGGACGCCGCTGCCATCGGTGTCGGCCGCGACGAACACCGCGCGCAGAGCAGGGAGCAGCCCCTGCTCCAGGTACGCCTCGTCCTGGTCGAGGCCCGCCAGAGTGGCCGCAGTGAACTCCTCCCGGCTCACCTTGCCGTCCCCGTTGGCGTCCATCGCCGCGCGCAGCTGCTCCCACCAGCCGTCGAAGGCCCGGTACAGCCGCGCCTCGGCGTCCTCGTCCAACTCCAGCTGCCAGCACACGTTGTGGGCCATCGCCCGCAGGTCGTGCACGGTGATGAAGCCGTCCCCGGTCTGGTCCAGCACCTCCCGGAAGAACCGGTCCACCCGGGAGCCGCGAGCGTCCCCGCGCTGGAGGCGCAGCCGACGCGGTGGCTGTTCCTCCACCGGGGAGCGGTAGCGCACCCGGTCCGGCAGGAGCGGGACGACGGCCCCGGCGCCCCGGTGCAGCACGGCGGACAGCAGCGCCCCGCGCCGGGTGCGGGCCAGCCCGAGCCGCTGCCGTACGGCCGGCGGCAGGTCCGCCACCGTCAGCTCGCGGATCACCCGGGCGACCAGCAGCCGGGTGATCCGCCACCCGGCGTCCCCGAGGAACCAGAGCCTTCGGGGGCGGGGCGCCTCGCGCAGCATGTCGTCGAGCAGGTAGCGGGTGGACTCGGTGAACTCCAGCTTCTCGCGGGTGTATCGGGCGAAGTAAGCGGGCAAGTCGGCGGCGGTCTTGGGGAGTTCGGCCCCGGGCAGGTCGAAGGCGGCGATCGCCTCCTTGAACTCCCGGTAGGCCAGCTCCAGTTGCGCGGAGTCGTACGGGTCCCCGCCGAGCCGCCGCATGGCCACCACGCACTCGAACAGCGTCAGCAGCACCCACACCCGGGTCGCCGCGTCCCGCGCGTCGTACGGCTGCCCGTCCGGCATCGTGCCGCGGATCCGCTTGTGCGACCGGTTGAGCCGCGCGACCTCGCGGCGCAGGGCGTCCGCGTCCTGGTAGAACAGCCGCCGCCCGCTCCCCAAGGTGTGCTCGATCCGCCGCCACGGGTGCGCCCGGTAGGTGGAGTGCTCCGTCATCCCGGCCCCCACCACCGGGTCGGCGGCCTGCAGCACGAGGAGCCGCCAGGCGACGAGGGCGACCCGCCACTCGGACAGATCGCGCTTGAACGAAACACCCGGGTCAGGCATGGCGCTCTCCAGTGATGTCGGGGCCGATCACGAAACCCTTGGCGGGACCCTCCGGGATGACAGCCTCCTTGCCGTACGGGACCCGGATCGAGGAGGCATACGCCCGGCGCTCGGGGTCAGGGCTGGTGAGGACCGTGACAGCGCCGCCGTCGTCGTGGTCGTCGATGATCACGTACACCGGGATACCGGCGGCGGCATAGGCACGGTGCTTCAGGACGTGGTCGCGCTCGCGGGCTTCGGCTCCGGGCGAGACGGTTTCGATGACCAGGGGGATTCCGGAGGCGAGCAGCCCCAGGCCCTCCGGGTGCTCGACCTCCTCGATGTCCCTCGGGGCAACCAGCACGTCCGGGATCAGCACCTTGAGCCCATGAATGACGTTGCAGACGTTTCCCGGCATCCAGGCGCTCTTACGCAGGTAGTCGACCAAGCCGCTGAGTACCTGCCTGTTGATGCGGAAGTGTCGAGTGCCGCTGGTGGGCGACAACGTGATGGCCCCCTCGATGATCTCCGCGCGGAAGCCCTCCGGAACATCCATGGACTTCCAGAGGTTCCACAACCTCTGGTCTGGGTGAATGCTCACGTCGCCTCCCGCTGCCTCGCAGGACACCAGGACCATGGCACGGGACCAAGGGGCCGATCGGGTGAACGACGTGGGGTTCACCCGATCGAGGGGGGTTTTCGGGTGCGGGTTCGGTCAGCGCTGGCGGGGGAGTTCGACCCGGAAGGTGGCGCCCTCGCCCGGGGCGGTGTCCAGGGTGAGGGTGCCTCCGTGGGCACGGGTGAGGGCGGTGGCGATGGCGAGGCCGAGTCCGCCGCCGCCGCCGTTGTCGCGGCTGCGGGAGGCGTCGACCCGGTAGAAGCGGTCGAAGACGCGCTGGGCCTGTTCCTCGGTGAGGCCGGGCCCGGAGTCGGCGACCTCCAGCAGGCAGACGCCGTCGGCGCCGCCGCCGACCCCGATCCGGACCGGGGTGCCGGGCGGGGTGTGCTTGACGGCGTTGCCGACCAGGTTGGTGACCACCTGCCGCAGCCGGGCCTCGTCGCCGAGGACGGGTGCCGCGCCGGGGGCGCCGGTGCCGGCGGGACCGGTGAGCGCGACCGGGCGGCTGGGGTCGAGCGCGGTGAGGTCGTGCAGGGCGTCGGCGGCGAGGGTGCGCAGGTCCATCGGGGCGAGGTCGAGCGGGCGTTCCTCGTCGAGCCGGGCGAGCACCAGCAGGTCCTCGACCAGGGTGCCCATCCGGACCGCCTCGCTCTCGATCCGGCTCATGGTCCGGGTGACGTCCGCCTCGGTGGGCAGCGCGCCCATCCGGTACAGCTCGGCGAAGCCGCGGATGCCGGCCAGCGGGGTGCGCAGCTCGTGCGAGGCGTCGGCGACGAAGCGCCGCATCCGGGCCTCGGACTCGGCGCGGGCGGCGAAGGCCGCCTCGATCTGGGTGAGCATGCCGTTGAGCGCGACCGACAGCCGGCCGACCTCGGTGCCCGGGGAAAGCTCCGGCATGCGGTGCGACAGTTCGCCGGCGGCGATCCGCGCGGCGCCCGCCTCGATCCGCCACAGCGGCCGCAGCCCGGCCCGGACGGCGAAGAAGCCGAGTGCGGTGATCAGCAGCAGGACGCCGCCGCCGATGGCCAGGAAGGAGGTGCTCAGCCGGCCGGTGGTGGCGTCGATGTCCTCGCGGGAGACGGCGACCATGACGAAGGTCGGGGCGACGGTGGGGGAGGCGTACGCGCCGAGTCCGGAGGCCGGTGCGCGGGGTGGCTGGAGCGGCAGCACCAGTACCCGCCAGCTGTGGTGGCCGCGCTGGTCGGGCAGGTCGAAGGGGGTGTCGGGGGCGGTCTGGGTCGGGTCCAGCCCGGCCAGTTGCGGCGCCGGGTCGCTGTCCGAGACGGGCTGGCGCAGCGAGCCCTGGACCTTGCCGTCCGAGGACAGCCACTGCACCAGGTACTGGCTGGGCAGGCTGATCCGCCGCCCGGTGACGACCGGCTTGCCGGCGCCCGGCGCGGTCAGCTGGACCGGGGCCTTGCGCGACAGCGGCTGCCCGTAGCGCTGGAGTTGCTCGTCGAGCTGCTCCACCAGCTGGGCCCGTACGGTGCCGAGCACGAAGGTGTCGCTGACCGCGAGCCCGGTGGTGACCAGTGCGAGGGCGAGGACCAGCAGCCGGGCCCGCAGCGAGAGCCGGGCGGTGAGGCGGTTGAGCACGAGTCCGTCCGGTCAGCCCTGCGGGGGGCGGCGCAGCGCGTAGCCGATGCCGCGCACGGTGTGGATCAGCTTGGGGCCGTGCGCCGGGCCGGAGTCGAGCTTGCGGCGCAGGTAGGAGATGTAGGACTCGACGATGGAGAGGTCGCCGCCGAAGTCGTAGGCCCAGACGTGGTCGAGGATCTGCGCCTTGGACACCACCCGGCCGACGTTGGCCATCAGGTAGTGCAGCAGCTTGAACTCGGTCGGGGAGAGCGCGACCGGGGTGCCGGCGCGGGTGACCTCGTGGGCGACCGGGTCGAGGCTGAGGTCGGCCACCACCAGTCGGCCGTCCTCGGCGGGCCCGCCGGCCCGGCGCAGGATGGCGCGGATCCGGGCGATCAGCTCCTCGAGGCTGAACGGCTTGGTGACGTAGTCGTCCGCGCCGGCGGCCAGTCCCTGCACCTTGTCGCCGACGCCGTCCTTGGCGGTGAGGAACAGCACCGGCAGGTGGTCGCCGGGGTGTCCGTGCGCGGGCCCGGCGATCTGGCCCCGGCTGGTGCGCTCGCGCAGCTTCTCGACGACGGTGAAACCGTCGAGGTCGGGCAGCATCACGTCGAGGACCACCAGGTCCGGCCGCTCGGCGGCGATCAGCTCCAGGGCTTCGGTCCCGCTCGCGGCGGAGGCCACCCGGAACCCGGAGAAGCGCAGCGAGGCGGCGAGCAGTTCGCGGATGTTCGGCTCGTCGTCCACGACGAGGAGGAAGGCCTCGCCCTGGCCCCCGGCCACGGTGGGGCCGCCCGGTGTGGTGACAGTGCCTTGCACGGGGGTTTCGCCTCCCGGTCGGACGATGACGTTCAGCATGAGGCTAGCCCTCGGAGGCTATGCGGCATGGATGAATGTTGGATTAACACCTTATCGGTCGGTTTTTGGGCGACAAGCCCCCAGGGGCGGGGCTCGGTGGTGTGCGTACGGGCCTCGGGCGTTGACGGGGAACGTCGACGGCCGGGGAGGGCGATCCCCGGCCGTCGACGTCGTACGCTCAGCTGCTCAGCTGTGCGGCGGCCTGGACGTGCTGGCCCGCCTGGTAGCTGCCGCCGGGCTGGCGGATCATGACGTTGCCGCGGTTGAAGGCGTTGATCAGGGCGATGACGCCGACCAGCGCCGCGAGCTGCTCCTCGTCGTAGTACTTCGCGGCGTTCGCCCACGCCTCGTCCGTCACCCCGCCCCCGTCGGCCAGCCGGCTGCCCTGCTCCGCGAGCTCCAGGGCGGCCCGCTCCGCGTCGGTGAAGACCGTCGCCTCACGCCACACCGCCACCAGGTTCAGCCGGGTCGCCTCCTCGCCGGCGTGCACGGCCTCCTTGAAGTGCATGTCGACGCAGGCCGAGCACCCGTTGATCTGGCTGGCCCGCAGCCGCACCAGCTCCTGGGTCGCGTACGGCAGGGTCGAGTCCGCGAGCGACTTGTTCGCGGCGATGAGGTGCTTGAAGACCTTGCCCAGGACCGGGCTGGCGAAGGGGTTCAGACGGGCTTCCATGGCGCGCTCCTCGGCGTTCCGTGTTGCGTTGGCGTCCTCTATGACCGGATGACCGGGCGTCCTGTGACAGCCGTGAATGTGACCTGCGTCACTCGTTCCGCGGGCGGCACTCCTCCGGGTCGCGCACCACCCGGACGTGGGTGATCCGACCCCGGCGATCCCCCTCGCTCCGGGGACGTACGGAGAATCCGCACCTCCGGGCGTTCCCCACCGGACCGGTCCGTGGGACTTTCCCCGGGCCGTCCCCACCCCCATCCCAGCCCTGTGGGACCGCCCCGGACGGCGGCAGAGTTGCCGTCGTCCGGGGCGCTCGCCTCCGGACGCCGACCGCCGCAGGCCGTCAGGGGCCGTGTGGCACATCAGGGAGGGAAGCGTCATGCGCAAGAACCGCATCGTGCTCAGCCTCGCGGGAGCCGGCCTCGTGCTGGCCTCGGCCGTCGGGACGGCCGGCAGCGCCGCCGCCACGACCGCGACGCCGGACCAGGCCAGCCCCTCGTGCAACTACACCAACTCCGAGCCGACCCTCAGCCGGGGCTCCAGCGGTACCGCGGTGAAGCAGCTGCAGTGCGAGCTGAACCTCTCGCTCAGCCCCAGCAGCCACACCCCGCTGAACATCGACGGCAGCTTCGGGCCGGCCACCCAGACCGCCGTCTACCAGTTCCAGAGCTGTGCGGGCCTCTCGGTGGACGGCATCGTCGGGCCGAACACCTGGGGCTCGCTGGACTACTGGTACCAGTCCCCCAACTACGTGTGCTGACGCGTGGGTGAGTGACGCCCGGGCGGGGACGGCGGCACGACAGACGGGGGCCGCCCCTGCCCGGGTTCCGGGTACGGCATCCGCCACCACGGCAGGCTCCGGGCTCAGTGCTCCGGGCCCGCCGTGGTGGCGGTGGCCGCGCCCGGGGGCGGCGTGGTGAGCAGATCCGGCGCCACCGGCGCGCTCGCGGGGTCGGTGATCACCTGGCTGCACCCCCGGCCCGCCGCCTGCTCCCCGCACACCTGCAGACCGCTGTCGGAGGCGGAGGCGTCGACCATCGGCGAGTACGCGTCGTAGCCCCAGTGCACCAGGGCGGTCTGATGGCCGCCCCGGGCCGTGGTGATCGAGGCCGAGTCGCCGGGAGTGGCGTCGGTGAGCTTGGCCCAGGCGGCCCTGCAGTGGGCGCTGTAGCGGATCTGAATGGTCATCCGCTGGACGTTGGCAGTGATCAGCGTGACGGCGTCGTCGCCGCAGCCACTGGCCTTCGGGTCCAGCCCGGTGCAGGAGACCCCCAGACAGCCGCCTGGCGCCGAACGGGTCGCGGTCGCGGTCGCGGTCGTGGTCGCGGTCACCGTCGCGGTCGTCGGAGCGGCGGAGACCTCGGCGTGCTTCGACGGTCGGCCGAGCCACCACACGGCCACTACCGCGGCCAACACCATGATGACCGTCAACCCCACGGCCGCGTAGCCGAGTTGCCGCCGCCGGGTCGAACCGCCCGTCGCCGCGCCGTCGAGGCCGCTCTCGTCCTCGGTCCCGTCCTCGTCCTCGGTCCCGTCCTTGCCCTCGGTCCCGTCCTTGCCCTCGTCCTCGTCGGCCCCGGTGTTCCGCGACACCACCGCGAGGAAGACCGGCAGCACCGACTCCACGTCAGTACCCGAAACCTCGGCCAACCGACGCAACGCGTGTTCGGTCACGACGCGTTCGCCGTTGAACCACCGTTGCCACGACGACTTGCTGTGGTGCGTCCGATCCGCGAGCTCGACCAGACTGAGCCCACTGCGGTCCTTCATCTCCCTGAGCACCTCGACGAGCTCCCGCTCCGCCGCGGACAACCCCTCAGGCAGACGCCTCCAGCGACCGGCCACGCGCCCCCCAATGCGCCACGAGCCTTGCTGTTCACATCAGTTGATCGACCTCGCCGCTTCAGGGTACATGTCCCGGACAACCCCGTCCCGGCTTTCGCCCGGCCTGCCCGGTCCTGCGTCCGCCCCCGCCCCCGCCCCCGCCCCCGTCCACGCACGGAGCTTCTCGGGGTTGCGCACCGCCCAGATGTGGGTGATCCGGCCCTCGGCGATCCGGAACGCCATCACGGTGTCGGTGACGCCGCCCTGCTGCGCGACCAGGCCCGGCAGGCCGTTGACGGCGCACTCCAGCAGCGTGAGCCCGGCGGTGACGCGGTCGCCGTGGACGCGGATGCGGGCGATCCACTCGCTGCCGGTGAGCGGTTCCAGCAGTGCGCTGACCAGGCCACCGCCGTCGGCGATCACGGTGGCGTCCGGGTCGAGGAGGTCCATGAGCGACTTGACGTCCTTCGCCTCCCAGGCCCGCTTGAAGTCCCGGACGACGACGGCCTGCTCGCTCGTCGGCGTCGCCGGGGCCTGCGCCGCGCGGATCCGGCGGCGGGCCGAGCTGGCCAGCTGCCGGCAGGCCGCCGCCGAACGGCCGACGATCGCGGCGACCTCGGCGAACGGGTACTGGAAGACGTCGTGGAGGATGAACGCCACGCGTTCGGCGGGCGTCATCGACTCGAGGACGACGAGGAAGGCCATGTTGACCGACTCGTCGAGGGTGATCCGGTCCGCCGGGTCCGCCGCCGCGCCCTCCGCCCCCTCCCGGTGTTCGGGCAGCGGCTCGGGGAGCCACTCGCCCACGTAACGCTCCCGCCGGGCCCGGGCGGAGCCGAGCTGGTTGAGGCAGATCCGGCTGGCGACCGTGGTCAGCCAGCCGCCGGGCGAGACGACGGCGGCCCGCTCCTGCGGGGTCATCGCGTACCAGCGGGCGTACGTCTCCTGCACGACGTCCTCGGCGTCGGCGAGGGAGCCGAGCAATCGGTACGCCACGTTGATCAGCTGGCGCCGCTCGCTCATGATCACGCTCAGGTCGTCGTTCATCTGCCCGCCTCCGGTCGGTCTCGTCCTCCCATGACTCCTACGAGTCCTACGACAGGACAGCGGGCCGGAATGTGACGTCCGCGCGCCGCCTCACATTCCGGCGTGCCGTCCTGTCGTAAGGGCAGACGGCAACCGAACGGTAGGGAGGAAACACCGTGAACGACTTCCAGGCGATCGCCGACCGAGTCGAAATCCAGGCCCTGCAGGCCGAGTTCACCGACGCGGTGATGATGCGCGACGGAGCCCGGCTGGCCGCCCTGTTCACCCCGGACGGCGCGCTGCGGATGCCCAACGTCCCGATCGAACTGGTCGGGCCGGAGCAGATCGGCGCCGGGCGGGCAAAGCTCCAGGCGCAGTGGGACTTCTTCGTGCAGAACACCCACCCGGGCGCGATCCGGATCGACGGCGACACCGCGACCGGCCGCGCCATGATGCACGAGGTCGTCCGGCTGAAGAACAACCAGGAAGGGCTCAACTACGCCATCTACCACGACCGTTACCGGCGGACGACGGACGGCTGGCGGTTCGCCGAGCGGGTCTACGAGGTCCGGTACGTGGACACCACTCCGCTGGGCGGCTCCGCGCCGAGCGCGGAGGGCGGGCCGGAGGTCGGGCCGGACGGCGGCGCCACCTTCGCCACTCCCGCGCCCGCCGAGCGGCTCGAGCGGGCCGCGGCCGCCCTGGCGGCGCAGGGCTTCACCGTCGAGGTCCTGGACGACGCGGCCGCCGCCCGCGCCCGCGTCCACGAGCTGATCCCGGAGAACGCCAGCGTCTTCACCTCGGCCAGCGAGACCCTCCGGCTGTCCGGTCTCGACGAGGACATCAACGGCGGCAGCCGCTACCGGTCCGTCAAGTCCCGGGTACTGGCCATGGACCGGGAGGCCGAGGCGGACGAGCTCCGGCGCCTGCTGGCGTCCCCCGACGTCGCGGTGGGCAGCGTCGCCGCCGTCACCGAGACCGGTTCCCTGGTGATCGCCTCGGGCTCCGGCAGCCAGCTGCCCGCCAACGCCGGCGGCGCCGGCCACGCGGTCTGGATCGTCGGCGCCCAGAAGGTGGTCCCCGACCTGCCGACCGCCATGCGCCGCCTGGAGGAGCACGCCCTCCCCCTGGAGGACGCCCGCGCCCGGGCCGCCTACGGCCAGCCCAGCGCCGTCAACCAGCTCCTGGTGCTCAACGCGCCGACCCGCTTCGCCCGCGGCACCGTACTGCTGCTGCGCGAGGCCATCGGGTACTGACCCTGCTGCGCGAGAAGTCGGCCGGGCGCCGTTGGTGCGCGCGCCGCCGAGGTAGCCGCCGGTGGAGTCGATGTAGTGCC
>NZ_JBSFGK010000090.1:0-32003 GCF_053596495.1 Kitasatospora sp. NPDC001683 | reverse complement strand
AAGCAGCTGCTGATCACCCGCGGCGCGCTGACCACGTTCTCGATCGCCAACGACGTGGCCAAGTACTTCGCGATCATCCCCGCGATGTTCGCCGGCGTGTACCCGGGCCTGAGCCACCTCAACATCATGGGCCTGCACAGCCCCCAGTCCGCGATCACCTCCGCGATCGTCTTCAACGCCCTGGTCATCATCGGCCTGATCCCGCTCGCCCTGCGCGGCGTGAAGTACCGCCCGTCCGACGCCAGTTCACTGCTGGCCCGCAACATCGGGATCTACGGCGTCGGCGGCTTGATCGTGCCGTTCGTCGGCATCAAGCTGATCGACCTGATCGTCCAGTTCATCCCCGGTCTGAGCTGAGAGAACGAGAACCATGCCCACCATCGTGCGCACCCACCTCACCGCGCTGCGGGCGCTGCTGGTGATGACCGTCCTGTGCGGCATCGCCTACCCGCTGCTGATCACCGGGATCAGCCAGGCCGTCTTCAGCGACAAGGCCAACGGCTCGATCGTGAAGTCCGACGGCAAGGAGGTCGGTTCGAGCCTGCTCGGCCAGAACTACGACCTGCCGAAGAAGAATCCCGACGACCCGAAGGAGGAGCCGGTGCCGGACCCGAAGTGGTTCCAGCCCCGGCCCTCCGCCAACAACCACGCAGGCGACAACTCCGGCGCCAGCAACCTCGGCCCGAACAGCGACGACCTGCTGAAGGCCGTCAACGACCGCCGCGCCGCCGTCGCCGCCTTCGACGGCGTCGACCCGGCGAGCGTGCCTGCCGACGCGCTGACCGCCTCCGGCTCCGGCCTCGACCCGCACATCTCGGTGGCCTACGCCAAGGAGCAGGTCAACCGGGTCGCCAAGGAGCGCAGCCTGCCGGCGGACACGCTGAACCAGCTGGTCGACAAGTACACCGAGGGTCGCTCGCTCGGCTTCCTCGGCCAGGAGGGCGTCAACGTCGTCCTCCTCAACAAGGCGATCAGCGAGCAGAAGTGACCGCCTCGGCACGCTGAGGTTCCAAGCCGACCCGGGCGCGGTGCACACCATGCCGCACCCGGGTCGGTCGCCCGTTCTCCCCGTCCGCCCGGCGGGGCACACCTCACCATCCACCGGGCCGACAGCACACCCGTACCGGTCGCCCTTCGTCAGAAAGCGCAGCTCCCATGCCCCCTGACCTCACCCCCGGCACCGTTTACCGCCGCGGACGGCTGCGGGTCTACCTCGGATCGGCCCCTGGTGTCGGCAAGACCTACCGCATGCTGGACGAGGCCCACCGACGGCGAGATCGCGGCGCGGACGTGGTCGTCGGCTTCATCGAGACCCACGGGCGCAAGCACACCGCGGGAATCCTCGACGGACTTGAGGTGGTTCCCCGCCTGCGCCGGCGTTACCGCGACACCGACTTCGAGGAGATGGACCTCGACGCCATCCTCGCCCGTCGGCCCTCCGTCGTCCTGGTCGACGAACTCGCCCACACCAACATCCCCGGCGGACGCAACGCCAAGCGCTGGCAGGACATCGAGGAACTGCTCGCCGCCGGGATCGACGTCATCACCACCGTCAACATCCAGCACCTGGAATCGCTGAACGACGTCGTCCAGAAGATCACCGGCATCCCCCAGCGCGAGACCGTCCCGGACGAGGTCGTCCGCCGGGCCGACCAGATCGAACTCGTCGACATGGCCCCGCAGGCGCTGCGCCGGCGCATGGCCCACGGCAACGTCTACAAGGCCGAGAAGGTCGACGCGGCCCTGTCCAACTACTTCCGCGTCGGCAACCTCACCGCCCTGCGCGAACTCGCCCTGCTCTGGGTCGCCGGGCGGGTCGACGAAGGCCTGCGCGACTACCGCTCGACCCACAACATCGACCGGGTCTGGGAGACCCGCGAACGCGTCGTCGTGGCGATCACCGGAGGCCCCGAGGGCGAGACGATCATCCGCCGCGCCGCCCGGATCGCCGACCGGACCGCCGGCGGCGAGCTGCTGGCCGTGCACGTCAGTCGCAGTGACGGCCTGGCAGGCGCCTCGCCCGGCGCGCTCGCCCAGCAGCGCCAGCTGGTGGAAGACCTGGGCGGCAGCTACCACGTCGTCGTGGGCGATGACGTCCCCACCGCGCTGTTGGCCTTCGCCCGCGCGCACCACGCCACCCAGCTGGTGCTCGGCACCAGCCGCCGCGGCCGGATCAACCGCTTCCTCACCGGCCCCGGCAACGGCCAGACGACCATCGACGCGTCCGAGGACATCGACGTCCACATGGTCACCCACGAGTTCACCGGCCGCGGCCGGATCCTCCCCAAACTCGGCCCCCGCCACTCCACGCGCCGCACCATCGCCGGCTACCTGGCCGGCCTGGCGGTGCCCACGCTGCTGACGGCCGTGCTGTCCCGGTTCCACCACTCGGTCAACCTCACCACCGACGCACTGATCTTCCAACTCGGCGTCGTGGCCGTCGCGTTGCTCGGTGGCGCGACCTCGGCCCTGTTGGCCTCGCTGGTGGCCTCGCTGCTGCTCAACTACTTCTTCATCCCGCCCGTCCACACCTTCACCATCGACGAGACCAACAACTTCATCGCCCTGGTGGTCTTCGCGGTCGTCGCACTCACCGTCTCCACCGTCGTCGACCACGCCGCCCGCCTCACCACCCGGGCCGCCCGCGCCACCGCCGAGGCCGAGGCCCTCTCCACCCTGGCCGGCAGCGTGCTGCGCGGCGCCGACGCCTTGCCCGCCCTGCTGGACAAGACCCGCACCGCCTTCGGCCTGGACTCCGTCGCCCTGCTCGACCGCAGCGGCGCCACCGTCGCCCGCAGCGACTCCGACGGCGAGCCTGCCACCGACCGCACGGTCACCGAACTACCCGCCGGACCGGACGCCTTGCTGATCCTGGCCGGACGCCAGGTCTCCGCCACCGACCAACGCGTCCTCACCGCCTTCGCCGCGCACATCGCCGCCGCGCTCGAACGCGACCGCCTCGCCACCGCCGCCGCCGAGGTCGAACCGATCAAGGCCGCCGACAAGATGCGCACCGCCCTGCTCGCCGCCGTCAGCCACGACCTGCGCACCCCGCTCGCCGCCGCCCTCGTCGCCGTCGGCTCACTGCGCAGCCCCGACGTCGAGTTCGCACCCGCCGACCGCGACGAACTCCTCACCATGGCCAATGAGTCACTGCTCAAGCTCACCGCACTGGTCGACAACCTCCTCGACATGAGCCGCCTCCAGGCCGGCGCACTCACCCTCAACCTGGAGGCCACCCAGCTCGACGAGGTACTGCCCCGGGCGATGGACTCCCTGGCCGACCCGGACGCCGCCGTCCAGCCCCTCGACCTCGACACCGCCCCGCCGGTGCTCGCCGACCCGCCCCTGCTGGAACGCGTCCTCGCCAACCTCATCGCCAACGCACTGCGGCACAACGCCCCCGGCGCGCCCGTCCTGGTCACCGCGAGCGGCCACGCCGACCAGGTCGAGATCCGTGTCGTCGACCGCGGCCCCGGCATCGCCCCAGAGGACCGCGACCGGGTCTTCCTCCCCTTCCAACGCCTCGGTGACACCGACAACACCACCGGCGTCGGCCTCGGCCTCGCCCTCTCCCGCGGCCTCGCCGAAGCCATGGGCGGCACCCTCGAAGTCGAGGACACCCCCGGCGGCGGCACCACCATGCTGCTCACCCTCCCCGCCGCCACGCACTTCGAGGCGGAACAGTGAGCCGCGTCCTGCTGGTCGACGACGATCCGCTGCTGCTGCGAACCCTGCGGATCAACCTCAGTGCCCGCCACTACACGGTCCTCACCGCGCACAGCGGCCAGGAGGCACTCGACGTGGCCGAGCGTGAGCAGCCCGACGCCGTCCTCCTCGACCTCGGCCTTCCCGACCTCGGCGGCATCGACGTCCTGAAGGGCATGCGCGCCCACCTCGATGTGCCGATCATCGTGCTCTCCGGGCACACCGACCCCGAGGAGATGGTCCGCGCCCTCGACGCCGGGGCCGACGACTACGTCACCAAACCGTTCGACCCCGACGAACTCTTCGCCCGGCTGCGGGCCGTCCTGCGAAGACCGCTCCACCTCGTCCGCGAACACAACCCCAGGATCGGCGAGTACGAGATCGACACGGACGCCACCACCGCCACCGGGCCGGACGGGCCCGTCCGGCTCACCCCCACCGAGTGGAAGATCCTCACCCTCCTGCTGGCCGACCCGGGCCACCTGGTGCCCGGCCGGCGGATCCTGCGCGAGGTATGGGGCCCCACCGCCGAGAAGCAGCGCCACTACCTGCGCGTCTACCTCGCCGGCCTGCGCCGCAAGCTCGAACCCGACCCCGCCCGCCCCCGCCACCTGATCACCGAGGCCGGCATGGGTTACCGCTACGAGCCCTGACCCGCCCACGGGAGCACAGGTCCGCAGCCAGTGAGCTGAAGCTGGGCACGTCGGTGCTGGGGCAGCCGAGTGCCTTCGCGGCGGCCCGGTGGGCGAACGCCACTGCGAGCTCCGCCCCTGCCCCGGCTGGGATTGCGTCCCGCTCACGCGAACTCGCGCAGGCGCGGCCGCACCCCCGCCGCGGTCAGGGCGAGCGCCGCCGCAAGGGCCGCCGCACCCAGTCCGGCCGTGGCGGCGTCGAGGTCGTCGTCGGTGGCGGCGACGGCTCCGTCGAAGGCGCGCTGGTTGATCGCCTGGTTGTCCTCAAGGGCGGCGCTGAGCACGTCGAAGTCGGCGTTGGACTGGCCCGCGGTGGTGCCGGTGTCGAAGGTGACGGCCTCCTTGAGCTTGCCCTGGACGTTGAGCTCGCGGATCTTCCGGTCGTCGCGCTGGTACTGCTGGAACGCGGCCAGCACCCGTTCCGCCGCTTCCTGTTCCCCGGGAAAGGTGATGTTGCGCAGTTCTTCGCCGAGGTACCCGCCGAACCCGACCTGGCCGTGGTCGGCCCGGTGCTTGTCGGCGAGCGCGGCGAGCTTGTCGTTGTACGTGGCGAGCGCGGCGCCGTCGATCCGGGCGAAGGACTGGGTCTTGTCGAGGAAGCTCTGCTCGTACGCGGCCGCCCGGGCGGGGTCGGTCAGGTAGCGGCTCTCGTCGGCGTTGAGGTCGTACGCGACCGCGCGGGCCCGGCTGAGCGCGATCACCGAGTCGAAGGAGTTGCTCTTCGCGACCACCAGCTGGTGGTCCACCCGGGAGGTCAGCGTCAGCGCGGTGACCAGTCCGGCGAGGGTGAGCAGGGTGGTGGCGGCCAGCGGCACGTTCACCAGCCGCCGGAAGCGCACCGCGAGCAGCCGCTGCAGCAGCCCGAGGGCGGCCAGGGCCAGCAGGCCGGTGACCAGGATCGTCCACCAGCCGCCGGACAGGGCGTCGCGCCGGTCGGTGTAGTTGCGCTCCACGACGGCGGCGTTGGCCTTGGTCACCTCGTCGACGGCCGGCAGCAGGCGCTGGCGCAGCAGGTCGGTGGCCTGGCGATAGGCCGCGAGGGCGTTCGCCGAAGGGCGGCCGACGGGGGCGTGGGCCTGTTCTTCCAGCAGCTGGGCGCGGGCCACCAGCGCCTCGTACTGGCCGAGTTCGCCGATGACGGTCTGCACGGCCCGCTGCCCGGCCGCGTCGCCGGCCACCGCTTCCGTGACGCGCTGCAGGTCGGTGTCGGCCTGGGTGCGGCGCTGCTCGTAGGTGTCCAGCGTGTCCTTGCGCAGCGCCGTGTAGTCCGGGTCGGCGCCGAACAGCAGCAGGTTGGCGGCCTGGGCGTCCATGTCGTTGAGCGCGAAGTAGAGGTCGGCCGAGCGCACCACCTGCGGGGCGGCCTGGTGTCCGATCACGTCCGTGCCGTCGCGGGCGCCGCCCAGAACGGCGGCGGTCGCCGTGCCGGCGCCGAGCAGCGCCACCAGGCAGAGCCCGGTCAGCCCACGCACCAGGCGCGGGGTGTGCCACCAGTCCCGGCTACGCCAGGAGCGGCCGAGCCGGTGACCGGGGGCACGCGGCGCGGGCAGTGGTAGGGCTGTCTCCTGCCGCGCTGTCTCCGACGCGACCGTTTTCTCCACGACTGCCGTACCGCTCGATCCTCCCGCTGGCATCGCCGCGCGCCCCTCCCCCGGTTTTCGCACTGGCCGCCGAACCCGCCCCGGAGGAGCCCGCCGGGGTCGGGATTCGGCAAACGGTCCACCGCCAGGCCCCACGCCCGGGCGGCGAACCGTTTCCTCGCAGCTCACGCTAGGGTGCGGCCGAACCTCAGTCCGCTCGTCCTGACGCGTCCTTGACGCGGTCGGCAGCCGTCTTGACGCGGCATTGTCGCCACTGGTCAGAGTCGAGGCAGAGCCCGTACTACGAGGCCTCGTGGCTCAGGGTGCACCGCCGGCCGCGTCGCGGTCCGCCTGGCCCTGCTGCCACTGGTGGATGACCTGGGTGAGGGTCTCGCTCATGAGGGCCAGGAAGTCGGCGGAGTCCCGGAAGCGGGCGCCGGCAGGGGTGGCGGGGCCGAGGGCCTCGGCGGCGCTGCGGAGTTCGGCCACCAGGGCGGTGTGCATCCGCACCGTGGCCAGGGTGGACCGGAGCCAGATCTCGCCGTCGATGACGTAGCGCTCGCGGCGCTCACCGGGAACCCGTTCCCGCCGGAGCAGGCCCTGTTGTTCGAGGAAGGCGACGGCGTGCGAGACGGACGCGGGGCTGACCCGGAGCTGCTGGACCAGGTCCGCGGCGGTGAGGGTGCCTGAGTCGGTGACGAGCAGGCAGACCAGTACCTTGGCCGTCATCGTGGGCATGCCTTGCTGCTCGATGAGCGTGATGACGGACCCCGCGACGTCCCGGACGACCCGTGGGTCGCGACCCTGGCCGTCGGCGAGCGGCGGCGGTGCGTGGGGTGGGTCCTGCTTGGGCCGGCGCGCGCGGTGACGGGTGGCTTCCTGGGCCCGGTCAGCCCGGTAGTCGTCCGGTCCGCCATTGCGGGTGACCTCGCGCATGACCGTGGAGGCGGGCCGCTCCAGGCGGCGGCCGATCTCCGTGTATCCGAGCCCCTCGGCCAGCCCGGCAGCGATCTGCCGGCGGTCCTCGTCGGTGAGCCTGCCTCCGGGCATCGGTGTCCGTCTCCTCAAGGTCTGCGCGGCGTTCCCGCGTCCTGCCGCACAGTATCCGAACTTGCCAGGGTCATTGCAATGCACCCCGCGATCACCCCTTGCGTTTACCATCACAGCCATTGCAATGGTGCGCACAAAACCCTTGATTTATAGGGAGAATCTGGGCTCACGATCGTTGCGAGATCTGTAAACGCAATGTACCGTCCTAGGTGTTCAGCGATTGCCGAACGGTCATCACCCAGCCGAAGGAGCACCCCACCATGTCCATCACCCTCTCCGAGCAGGACAAGCTGACCCTCCGCACCGCCGCCTATGGCGCCGTCGCACTGCTGACCGCCGCCAGTGCCACCAACAAGCCCCACAAGATCGCCACCGAGGGCTCCATCGCCCTGTCGGCCGCGACCGGCCTGGTCGGGCACGTGCTCGCCGAGAAGTCCGAGGGCGCCAAGGTCGACGGCAAGTCCGTGGCCGCCATCGCGGACCAGGTGCTGCCCGCCTTGACGGCGGCGATGAGCCTGCTCAAGCGGCAGGACCAGGCCGAGGCCGAGAACTTCCGCAGCACCGTCCTGGTCGCCATCGCCGCAGCCACCCGGGGCCTCAAGGGCGAGCCCGGCCCGGTCCTGGCCGACATCACCCGCAAGATCACCGGCGCCCTCGACGCGGCCTGACCGGCGCGTCGGCACGTCGGCACGTCGACCACCCCGACCAGGAGGAAGTCATGACGAACGCGCAGTGGACCGGCATGGTGCCGGTGGACGACACGGCCTTGGCCGTCGCCGACACCGGGGGTTCCGGCGCCCCCGTGATCTACCTCAACGGCCAGTTCGCCACCCAGGGCTACTGGCGGCACACCATCGCCGAACTGGGCCCGCGCTGGCGGCACATCACCTACGACATGCGGGGCCGCGGCAGGAAGTCGGGGCGCTCGGCGGACTACTCCTTCGCCACCATGGTCACGGACGTCGACGCGGTGCTCGCCGCCCGGGGCGTGGACCGGGCGGTGGTGGTGGGCTGGTCCTACGGGGCTTTCGTCGCGGCGCACTGGGCCGGCCGCAACCCGGACCGGGCGCTGGGCGCGGTCATGGTCGAGGGCGCGCAGCCGTACGACTGGCTGGACGACGCGAGGAGCAGCGGATCCGCAAGCTGTTCCGACGGTTCTCCCCACTGGTGGCGCTGGCCCGCCCGACCGGCCTGACGCCCCGGATGACCGCCGCGCAGATGGCCGAGTGCAACATCGAGCTCGGCAAGGTCGCCCGCGCGAGCGCGATGAACCCGGTGCTGGACGCCATCACGGTCCCGGCGCGGTACGTGGTCGCCTCGGGGTCCTCCCTCGGCAGCAAGGGCGACGGGCAGGAACGGATCCGCGCGAGCCTCCAGGCGGTGACCGAACGGAACCCCAACATCGAGATCAGCGCGAAGGTCGCGAGCAACCACGACATGATCCTCAAGAAGGACTTCGCGGCCGTCGCCAAGGCCGTACGCGAGGTAGCCGGCACCAGCGGCTGACCGGCCCGTCCACCGGCGCGGCCATGAGCGCCGCACCGCGGCGACGTGGGCCCGGATCGACGCCGGGCCGCGAGGGCCACAGGCTCTCGATCCCCGCTCCGGACCAGCCCAATTCGGCATGCCGGTGTTCGGCGAAGGCGTTGCAGCACAGCCGGACGGACATACCCACCACCGGCGCGGCCAATGGCCGGGAGCACGCTCCGGCCGGTGCGGCCAGTCCGGTGTACGCGAGGTACGGGAACCAGCCGGCATGGAGCTCGCCCAGCCAGCCGAGGCCGAGCGCGAGCGCACCCCCGGCGACCAGGGCCACCGTGCCGGACACCGAGACCGGCAAACGGTCGAGAGCGGGACGGTAGCGATGGCCGCCGGGGCGGGCCGAGTACATGCGCATGGTCCTGTCCCAGCTTCGCCGCAAGTTCGTTCGACGCCACCCAACCCGACGGCCATTGCCCCGCCGCCTCGCCCCGCCGCCTCGCCTTGACGCAATCCTCACGCTGCCGCCCGACATCCCGACGCGATCTTGACGCCCCGGATCGCCGACCGGTCCCTGCCATGGGCTCAGGCCACCGCACGAACCAGGCTGACCACATAGGCGGTGCCGCCGCCAGGTGCCTCCTCGACGGTCAGCTCACCGTTCATCGCCTCCACGAAGCCCCGCACCACCGCCAGGCCCGCCGCTTCCCGGGCGGGATCCTCGTGGACGGCCATCCGGACGTCCACCCGCCCAGCCACCACACCGGCGTCGACCACGGCCCCCGCCCCCGGCGCCCCCCAGGCCAGGACGTCAGCGAACGCCCGCTCCAGGAGCCCGGGATCGGCGAGCACGCGAGGCAACTCCGCCCCGACGTCGACGCGAACGCCGCCCAGTCCCTCGGCAGCGGCCCGCACCACCTCGGCCACCGCCGTCGGGCGCAGCACCACCGGCATCACCCCGGCCCGCAACCTGCTCAGGTCCAGCAGGTTGGCGACCAACCGCTCCATCCGCTCCACCTCCGCGGCGATCCGCCGCCCGGCCGCACCACGCAACTGCCCGGCCTCCCGCCTCACCGCCGCCAGCGGCGCCCGCAGGTCCTGTCCGACGGCCTCCAGCAGCGCGGTGTGCAGCGCGTCGGTGTGCGCGAGCACCTCCGCCGCCGACGCCTTTGCAGCCAGCCGCTCCCGCTCCCGAGCCAGCTTCAGCTGGGTGACGTACGGCCCGAGCAGCCGCGTGTCCTCCTCGGTGAGCGGCGCGCCGCGCAGGACCAGCACCGCGTCCTCACCCAGGTCGACGGAGAAGGACCCTTCGTCCGGCCGCAGCGGTGCCTGCGCCCCGGCGGAGACCGCCGGTTGCCACATCGCCCCCGTACGGACCAGCACCGCAGCCGCTTCCAGCCCGAAGACCTGCCGCAGCTCCGCCACCAGATCGGACGACACCCGCGCCCCCGACTCCACCGTCTCCCCCGCCAACCGGGTGAGGACGGCCGCCTCCGCACGCGCCCGGCCCGCCTGCTGCGAGCGCCGCGTCAGACCGTCGATCTGGTGGGAGATCACCCCGGCCGCCGCGAGGAAGACCAGTAGCGCCGCGACGTCCGCGCCCCGCTCCACCGCCAGGCTGTGCCACGGCATGGTGAAGAAGAAGTCCGCTGCCAGCGCCCCGGCCGCCGTGCTTCCCGCCGCCGGAAACAACCCGCCCAGCCGAGCCGTCCCCGCCACCACCAGCAGCAGGCACAGCAGCACGCCGGACAGACCCAGCGAGCCGCGCAGCGGAGACAGCGCCCAGACCAGCGCAACCGCCCCGACCGGTCCGAGCAGCCACGCCAGCCGACGTCGCCGGACCGGGACCAGCGCCGGGCGGCGTCTGCGGGGTGCGGGCGGCACGGTCAGCAGTCCCGGCTCGGGCGGCGGCAGCACCCGCACGTCGATCGGGCCGGCCAGCCGGATCACCCGGTTGATCACCGAACCGGAGACCAACTCGCGCAGCCGGCTGCGGCTCGTCGGCCCCAGCAGGATCTGGGTGGCGCTCTCCGCCCGGGCGAAGTCCACCAGCGCCCGGGCCGCGTCGCCGCCGCTCACCTCCACGTAGCTGCCGTGCAGCTCCCGCAACAGCGCCCGCTGCGCCGCCAGACCCGGCGGCTCACGCTGCGCCGTGCCGTCGTCCAGCCGGACGTGCACGCCGATCAGGTCCCCGTGCACCCGGGCCGCCGTCCGGGCTCCCCGGCGGATCAGGTGCTCGCCCTGCGGGGCGCCGTTGAGGGCGACCATGATCCGTTCCTTGGTCTCCCAGGGCGCCCGGATGCCGTGCCGGGCCCTGTAGTCGGCCAGCTCCTCCTCCACCCGGTCCGCCAGCCACAGCAGCGCCAGCTCCCGCAGCGCTCCGAGGTTGCCGGGCCGGAAGTAATGGTCCAGCGCCACGTCGATCCGGTCCGGCGCGTAGATCTCGCCCTGCGCCATCCGCGCGCGCAGCGCCTGCGGGCTCAGGTCGACCAGCTCGATCCGGTCGGCCGCCCGGACCACCTCGTCCGGGATCGTCTCGCGCTGCGCGACGCCGGTGATCTGCTCGACGACGTCGTTGAGGCTCTCCAGGTGCTGGATGTTGAGCGTCGTCGCCACGTCGATCCCGGCTTCCAGCAGCTCCCGCACATCCTGCCAGCGCTTCGCGTTCCGCCCGCCGGGCACGTTGGTGTGCGCGAGCTCGTCCACCAGCGCGAGAGCCGGGTGGCGTGCCAGCAGCGCGTCCACGTCCAGCTCCGTCAGCTCCGTCCCCCGGTACGACACCGGCCGCCGGGGCAGGACCGGCAGGTCCCCCAGCTGCTCCTCCGTACCGCGCCGACCGTAGGTCTCCACCAGGCCGACCACCACGTCCAGCCCCTCACCGCGCAGCCGCTGGCCCTCCCGGAGCATGGCGTACGTCTTCCCGACCCCCGGCGCCGCCCCCAGGAACACCCGCAGTTTCCCGGCCACCGCCGTCCCGCCGCCTCTCTCCGCTTCCAGGTCCATGCTCCGCCCTACCCGACGTGGACGCGCGGGACCGGGAGGGGTAGTCCATCCCCCTCCCCCGGAGGGGAATCGGGGACAGTCGGCTTCGTCAGGCCCCGGCCGCGCCCCGGCGTCCGGCAGGCAGTCGGGCCGCCCGGCCTCGCGCGCGGGGCGGCTCGGCCGTCCGGCCGGTCAGCGCGGTCCACTGCCGACTGGAAACGTCATTGCAGTCCCCACAGCCGGGCCTGAGTCCCGTCCGTGGCGGAGTGCGCCCCCGTAGAGATATCACGTCCCCTGGCCATCAAACATCCTATGTATGCCGAGTGGCCATCCAACTCGACGCGGAGGGGACGGATCGGGAGATTACGCCCCTATATTGCTCGAACCAGTCCGAAGGCCAGGTCAGTGGCCCTGCCAAGTCCCCCAGATACATCCCATGTATCGCCAGCGAGCAGCTCGCCCTGCCCTATGCCTTGACAGTCGTCACGAGGCTGCCAGAATCGGCTGGGCCGGTTCTGTTATCGCTCACATTTCCCCGCCTTGCGCGCAGCAGGCCGTGTCGAGCCGCACGGCGTGCGCTGCCCGAGCTTCGGTGTCGCGACCCGGAACGTCCCCCGCCCAACGACGAAGGATCCAGCCATGGCGATCAACAGACGTGTCTTCCTGTCGAGTGCCGCCGGCATCGTTGCCGCCGCGACGGCGAATCTGACGATCGGTACGGCGAGGGCACTCGCGGCTCCGTCGTCCTACTCGCCCACCTGGGCCTCGGTGGATCAGCACCCGCCGGCGCCGGAGTGGTTCCAGGACGCCAAGTTCGGGATCTACTTCCACTGGGGCGCCTTCAGTGTCCCGGCGTACGGCAGCGAGTGGTACCCGCGGAACATGTACATCGGCGGAAGCGACGTGAACGACCATCACATCGCCACCTACGGAGACCCGTCGGTCTGGCCCTACAACAACTTCCTCGACGGGGCCCGCGACAAGGCCGGCAACTGGGTGCAGTTCTCGCCCAGGCTGATCTCCCAGGGCGGGAACTTCGACCCGGACGCCTGGGCCCAGCTGTTCGTGGACGCCGGCGCCCGGTTCGCCGGGCCGGTGGCGGAGCACCACGACGGCTTCTCGATGTGGAACAGCACGGTCAACGAGTGGAACTCGGTGCAGCGCGGGCCGCAGCTGAACCTGCTGCAGATCTTCCGCGACTCGATCCGGGGCAAGGGCCTGAAGCTGCTGGTGGCGATGCACCACGCCTACAACTTCAACGGCTACTACGACCACGCGCCGGCGCAGTCGACCACGAGCCTGCAGAAGCTCTTCGGCCAGCTGGGCACCACGGCGGAGAACCAGCTCTGGTACGACAAGCTCAAGGAGGTCATCGACCTGGCCCAACCGGACATCCTGTGGGAGGACTTCGACCTCTCCAAGGTCGACGAGACGCAACGCCTGAACTTCCTGTCGTACTACTACAACCAGGCCGTGGGCTGGGGCCGGGAGGTCGTGGCCACCTACAAGGACGGCTACGACAACCTCGGCGAGGTCTTCGACTACGAACGCGGCGGCCCGGGCGACATCGCCAACCCGTACTGGCTGACCGACGACAGCATCAGCAGTTCCAGCTGGTGCTACACCGTCGGCATCGGCTACTACTCCACCCAGCAGATGCTGCACGCGCTGATCGACCGGATCAGCAAGAACGGCAACATGCTGCTCAACATCGCTCCGATGGCGGACGGGACGATTCCCCAGGGCCAGAAGGACGTCCTGCTGGGCATCGGCGACCACCTCCACCGGTTCGGCGAGTCCCTGTACGCCACCCGGGCCTGGACGGTCTACGGGGAGGGACCGACCAAGATGGGCGGCGGCTCCTTCACCACCCCCGTAGCGGGCACGAACACGGACTTCCGGTTCACCCGCAGCAAGGACAGCACCGTCCTGTACGCCACGGTCCTGGGCTGGCCCGGGAGTTCCACGACCATCAGCACCCTGGCGAGCGGCCGCATCGACCTCAGCTCCCTGACCTCGGTCCAGCTGCTCGACGCGACCGCGGGCACGTACACCAGCCTGCCCGCGCCGACCCAGGCTGGCGACGGCCTGCACATCACCCTGCCGTCGTCCTCGGCCCCGTTCAATGCCCTCGCCTACGTACTGAAGTTCACCTTCTCCGGTCAGATCCCCGTCCTCCAGCCCGGGGACACCGGCGTGGTCACCGCGTACAGCGACATCTCCTACGCGGGCACGGCAGCCGGCCTGGTGCTGGGCTCCTACACGGCCGCCCAGCTGCAGAGCGCGGGGCTGGCGGCCCGGACCATCTCCTCCGTGCGGGTGCCGACGGGCTACCAGGTGATCGGCTACTCCGGCGACGACTTCACCGGGACGGCGTGGACCTTCAGCGCGGACAACTCGGATCTGCGCAACACGGGCAACAACGACGCCATCACCTCGCTGAAGGTGATCTTCAATCCCGCCACCTACTTCCGGATCAGCAACGTCACCGACGGCCTGGCCCTGGACAGCGGCGGCAACGTCGCCGCGGGCAGCAACCTCAAGCAGTGGACCTGGGACGGCAGCCCCAACCTCCAGTGGCAGGCCGTCGACCTCGGCAACGGCTACTACAAGCTGGTCAACCGCACCAACGGCATGGTCGCCGACGGCTGGGGCGCCACCTCCAACGGTGCCCCCGCCCAGCAGGCTGCCTGGAACGGCGGCAACAACCAGCAGTGGCAGATCACCAACCGTGGCCACGGCCTGTACAGCATCGCCAACCGCACCACGGGTCTGGTCCTGGACGGCGGGGGCCAGGTCGCCTCCGGCTCCGTCACCAAGCAGTGGGGCTGGAACGGCAGCCCCAACCTGCAGTGGTCCTTCATCGCACAGTAGGCCCCGCGGCCGGGCGGTCACGACACGCTGCCCAAGCCCCTGCGACGCCGTCAACAGGTCGGCCCCGCAGGCCCGTCCGCGTGGCCGCCGCGCTCCACCTCGTGGTGCGCGGCGGCCACGTCGTCCGATGCGAGCAGTCACGGCAGTGGCCCCCGATCGGGAAGCGGCACGCCTGGCGCGCCAGTTCGCCGCCGTCATCACCGCCTTCCTCACCGGCGCATTCGAAGGCGGCCTGCTGACAGCAACCGAGGCGGTCCACACCCTGTAGGACATTGAGGCCCGTGAGGAGTGGCAGAGCGGCTCCGACCGCTTCGGCAGCGTCACGGGCTATCCCGGAGAGCGCCTCCCCGCCCCCGTCCTGCCCGGGACGACCCTCACTCCGCGCGGGAATCCCCCGGTGCCGCAGGCGGGCTGATGGGACGCCACACCGGTCAGGTCGACCGTGACGTCCGGGTGCCATGGGAGGAATGCGACGTCCTGGTCCTGCAGGGCGAGGACCAGGGCCGAGTCGGGCAGCGCCCGGCGCAGCTCGCGCAGCAGCGCCTCGGCAGTCGGCCGGTCGAGCCCGGCGGTGGGTTCGTCGAGCAGCAGGATGCGTGGGCGGCGCAGGATCGCGCGGGCGATGGCGAGGCGGCGCCGCTGTCCTTGGGACAGGGCGCGGCCGGCGGGGCCGACCGGGGTGTCCAGGCGCAGGGCGTCGAGGCCGACCGTCGCCAGCGCGGCGCGCAGTCGCTCCGGGCTGGCGAGTGGTGCGGCCAGGCACAGGTTGGCCGATACGGTCGTGTCGGCGAGCCAGTCGTCGGCCTCGACCAGGGTGAGCACGTCGGCGACGGTCTCGGCGGGCAGGTCCGCGACGGGGGCGGCGCCCAGCCGTACCCGGCCGGAGGTGGTCGGCAGCCGGCCGGCCAACTGCCCGAGGAGGGTGGACTTCCCGCTGCCGTTGGGGCCGGTGACGACGACCAGCCGGGGAGCACGGACGGTGAACGAGAGTGGCCGCCCACCGTTGGCAGTGGGCAGGTCCACCGCGGCGAGCACCGGGCCGCCCCGCGTCGGCGCGGGCGGCTGCCGGGCGGCGGCGGTCGCGGCGAGCGGGCCCAGACGCGCAGCCGCGTCCTGGGCCTCGGCCAGCTCCTGGAGCGGCTGCGGAAGGCGCTCCAGCAGGTCCCACACCGCCGCGAGCAGCAGCACCTCGCCGACGGCGTCGGCCACCGGCTGCGACCAGCCGTCTGCCTGCAGCGCGAGCAGCAGGGCGAGACCCTGGCCGAGGGCGGCGAGCAGCCGCAGGCCCAGGCGGCCCACTCGCTGCTCGGCCGCCGCGGCGGCGGCCGCCGCCTCCTCGCGTTCCAGCGCCGTCGAGACGACACCCCGGACCTGCGGCATCGCGTCCAGGCAGCGCAGTTCGTTGAAGGCGGCCCGGGCGGCGATCAGGTCCGTCCGTGCGTCGGCCCGCGCGGCGGCGGCGCTTGCGAGGTGTCGCCGGGCCCGGCGGCCGGTGCGGATCGCCCACCAGGTGCCGCCCGCGAACACGCCGAGCTCGGCCGCGCCCAGTGTCGGGCTCGCCCGCAGCAGCAGCACTTCCACCAGCACCGCGGTGACGGCGCAGCCGGCGAGTGGCGCGACGACCTGGGCGGGCAGGCCGGCCACCGTCTCGACATCGGTGGTCAGGCGGGCGAGCAGGGTTCCGTCGCGTTGGGCGCGGAGCTGACGCGCGCTCAGCTCGCCCGCGCCCCGGACCAGGCGGCTGCGCAGGGTCACGGTCGTGGCGAGGACGACCCGGTGGCTGACCAGCCGTTCGAGGTAGCGCAGCGAGGTGCGCAGCAGGGCGAGGGCGCGCACCGTCCCCGACGGGTACATCCACGACCAGGTCGTGTTGGCCAGCAGTGTCACCAGCGCGCAGGTCGTCAGGAACCAGCCGGACAGGCCCAGCAGGGCCGTCGCGCTCAGTTCCGCTGCCGCGGCCAGGGCGATGCCGACGGCCAGGTCGCGGCGGGGCGTGGAGTGGCGCAGCAGTTTCCAGGCGTTCATCGCGTCCTTCCCCGGTCCAGGCGGATCGTCCGGTCCGCGAGTGGCAGCAGTGCGGGGCTGTGGGTGGCGAGCAGCACGCTCCGGCCGCGTGTCAGTGTGCGCAGGGCCGCCACCACACGGGCCTCCGCCACCGGGTCGAGGTGGGCCGTGGGCTCGTCCAGGCAGAGCAGCGGTGCGTCCCGCAGCAGGGCCCGCACCAGGGAGAGTTGCTGGGACTGGCCGGAGGAGAGCCCGCTGCCCCGCTCGCCGAGCGGGGTGTCCAGCCCGCCCGGCAGGTCGGCGAGCAGGTCGCCGAAGCCGAGCGTGCGGAAGGCTGCGGCGAGTTCCGCGTCGCTGGCGTCCGGCCGAACCAGCAGCAGGTTCTCGCGGACGGTGCCGGGCAGCAGGTGCGCGGGCTGGCCGACCCAGGCGACCGAGCCGGGTGACGGCGGCTGCCGGGTGCCTTCCCGTTCGTGGGCGACGGTTCCGGCGGTGGGTTCGGCCAGTCCCGCGGCGACAGCGAGCAGGGTCGACTTGCCCGCGCCGCTGGGCCCGGTGACGGCGAGGAAGGCGCCGGGGGTGAGGTCGAGACTCACGTCGTCCAGCGCGAGGTCCTCCCGATCGGGGTGACGGACCGTCACTCGATCCAACCGCACGCCGACCGCGTCGCCGGTGCGCCGGTCCGGCGCGGGCCGGGCCGGTGCCACGCCCCCGCTGCCGAGGACCTCGTCGATCAGCTCCGCCGCGGCGCGGGCCTCGGCGCGGGCGTGGTAGCCGCGCGCCAGGTCCCGGGCGGGGGCGAAGTAGGTGGGGGTGAGCACCAGCACGAAGAGCGCGGTGGCCAGGCTCATCCGGCCTGGCACCAACGGCAGCTGGAGGTAGTCGAGCAGCGCCAGCCCGCAGTAGGTCGCCACCACGGCGAGGGTCCCGGTGATCAGCAGCTCGATCCAGGCGCTGGAGAGGAAGGCGACCCGCAGCACCGTCTGCGTGCGGCGGGCCAGTTCCTCGTCGTCCTCGCGCAGCGCGACCGCTGCGGTCTCCCGGGCACCCAGTCCGATCAGCGTCGGCAGGCCGCGCAGCTGGTCGAGCAGGCGCGCGCTGTGGCCGCGCACCGCCGTGAGCTGCGCGTGGACGGCGGCCTGCGTGCCCAGGCCGATGACCTTCAGGTTGGCGGGCAGCAGCGGGGTGGCGGCGACCAGGATCAGTGCCACGAACCAGCTGCGGACCGCGATGGCGGCCAGCGTCAGGCCGCTGCCCAGCAGCATGGTCGTGCGGGCGGGGACGTACTCGGTGAGCCACTCGGTCAGCCGGGCGACCTCGCCGGTCAGGGACTCGGCGAGGGCGGCGTCACCGATGCTGGGGCGGGCGGGGCCGTGCGCCGGCAGAGCTGCGGCGAGCAGACGCTCGCGCAGGGCCGCGCGCACCCGGCGGGCGCCACGCGCGGCAGCCGCGTCGGCGGTGGCGAGCAGCGCCGACCGGACCGCCAGACCGGCCAGCACGAGCCCGGCACCGGGCAGGACCTGCACCGGGAGCCGTCCACCGTGCTGGCCGGTGAGCCCGCGCTGCGCGGCCCAGGCCAGACCCGCCGCCCATAGCACGGTACCCAGTGGGGCCAACCCGCGCAGCAGGCCCGCCCGCCGCAACTCCCGGCGGCCCGGCTCGGCCCACACGTGCAGCCGGGCCGACACTTCGTCGTCCCGGCCCCGGGCCCGCTCGTCGCCGAGCTCGGTCAGCAGGGCGGCCGAGGCGCTCATGCGCCCACCTCGCTCCGCTCGGCAGGAGCACTCGCCCACGCGCACCCTTCAATCACTCGCCCGCTCATGTCTCGGCCCCGGCGGAGTCCGCGTCGTCCGGGTCGAGATCGAAGACCCCGTCCCGCTGGTCCCGCCGGTCGCCGAGGATCCAGGCGGCCAGGGCCGTCACCGAGAGGAGGGCGATGCCCACGGGGTCGATCCAATCGGCGACGCCGCCGAAGACGTCCTGGGACACGGCCGCCAGCCCGACGCCCAGCACAGTGAGCAGCGCGCGCCGGACGATGACCACGAAGCCACCCGGCTCGGGCCGGACTCGGCGGGATTCCCCCGCGCGCACCCGGAGCGGGGCGAGCGGCGCCTCGGGAGCCTGCGTGAACTTGCCGCGGAAGGCCCACCAGGCGTACGCGTTGTAGGCGAACACCACCGGCATGCACAGCCCCACGCCGACCACGAGGAAGGTCTGCGAGCTGGACGGGCTGGACGCCTGGTGCAGCGTCAGCCCAGGAGGTACGACGACCGGCGCAGTCGCGGCCACCAGCGCCAGCAGACCGCAGACCTGGGCCGCGGCCACACCCACGAAGGGCCGCCAGTCCGGCCGCCGCCCGAAGCCGTGCCAGGCCACCGCACCGGCGGCCACCGCACCGGCGACCGCGATCCAGTACAGCGTCGCGCGCACCGGCTCGTCGAACCCGAACTTCTCCGGATCGGCGACCTCCAAGCCGAACCCGAGGATCAGCGCGGCCACGGTGGTGCCCACCAGCAGCGGGCGCCCGGCCCGGCCCGCCCGCTCGCGGGCGGCGCCTTCGGTCTTGTCCTGCAGCCAGGCGGCGCCGGCCAGCAGGTAGAGCACCACCAGACCCAGCGCGCACAGCACGCTGTAGGGCGTGAGCCAGTTGAAGGCGCCGCCGCTGAACGATCCGTCACGCTGCTCCAGTCCGGAGAGCACGCCGCCGAGCACCAGGCCCTGGCAGAGGGTCGCCGCGACCGAGGACACGCCGAACAGCAGGGCCCAGCCGCGCCGGTAGCCGTCGGCGGCGCTCTGGAACTCCAGCCCCATACCGCGCAGGATGATCGAGAGCAGCATGCCGATCAGCGGCAGGTAGACCCCCGGCAGCACGGTCGCGTAGACGCCGGGCAGCCCCGCCCACAGGGCGACGCCGGCCAGCACGAGCCAGCTCTCGTTGGCGTCCCAGGCGGTGGCGATCAGCTCGCCGTACTCGCGCCGCCCCTCCCCCTTGGCGAACAGGCTGAGCATGCCGACGCCCAGGTCGTAGCCGTCCAGGACGACGTACATGCCGAGCGAGAGCAGGACGAGCGCGTAGGTGGCGTACTCAAGCAACGGAGGCCTCCGTTCCGAAGGTGGGCGTCGCGACGGCGTCCGCGGGCGCCTCGGGGCCGGCCTTGACCGTCCGGACGATGTAGCGGACCCAGATGACCAGCAGGGTCGTGTAGAGGAGCCCGAAGGCGGTCAGGGTGGTCGCGGCCTGGGCGGCGGTCAGGTGCGACAGCGCGTCGGAGGTGCGCAGCTTGCCGTAGACCACCCAGGGCTGGCGCCCGGTCTCGGCGGTGATCCAGCCACCGGTGATGGCGAGCACGCCGGCCGGTGTCATCCAGACCATCCAGCGCAGGAAGCGGCGGGAGTCGAACAGGCGCCTGCGCAGGCGCAGAACCAGCCCCGCGAGAGCCGTGGCGAACATGGCCAGGGCGGTGAAGTACATGGCGCGGAAGCCGTAGAAGGCGCTCCACATGTTGGGCCGTTGGTCGGGTGGGGTCTGCAGCAGGCCGGGTACCTCGGCCTTGCCGGTGAGGTCGTGGCCGATCACCGCGCCCAGGTGCGGGATCGTGATGCGCAGGTCGTTCGTGCCCTGGCCGGTGTCAGGGACGACGACCAGGTTGTACCCGTTGTTGTCGGTGCGCCAGTTCCCCTCGAACGCCTGCAGTTTCGCGGGCTGGTGCTGGGCCATGAAGACGGCGGTGGCGTCGCCGGCGTACAGCTGGATCGGCATCAGGACGGCGAGCACGCCGAGGGCGATGGACAGGCAGCGGCGGGCGAACGGCAGCGCGGCCCGGCGCTGCTTGACCAGGTACCAGGCGGAGATGCCGCCGACGAACCAACTCGCGCTGATCAGCACGGCCAGCAGCATGTGCGGGAAGCGGTAGGTGAAGGCCGGGTTGAGCAGGACCTCGGTCCAGTCGCCCGGGTGGAACTGGCCGGCCGTCTCGGTGTAGCCGGCCGGGTCCTGCATCCAGCTGTTGGCGGACAGGATCCACGTGGTGGACAGCAGGGTGCCGAAGGCGACCATCCAGGACGCGAAGGCCATGGTGCGCGGCTTGACCCGGCCCTCGCCGTAGAGCATGACGCCGATGAAGCCGGCCTCCAGGAAGAAGGCCGTGATGACCTCCATGCCGATGGTGACCCCGATGACGGGTCCGACCGCGTGGGCGAAGACACCCCAGTTGAGGCCGAACTCGAAGGTCATCACAGTGCCCGCGACGACACCGAGGCCGAAGCCGACCGCGAAGATCTTCTTCCAGAAGCGGAAGATCTGCTGGTAGAGCGGGTTGCCCGTGCGCACGTAGGCGGTCTGCACGACGGCGAGCAGCACGGAGAGGCCGACCGTGAGGGCCGGGAAGGACATGTGGAAGATCGCCGTGATGGCGAACTGCCACCGGGACAGTTCTATGGCAGCCGGTGAGGCCATGAGGTCTCCGGAAGGTACGCGGAACGGGCGGGTGCGGGGATCAGGGGCGTGGGGTGATCCGCGGATCGGCGCGTGCCGGGGGGACCACGCGGCGGGAGCGGGGGGCAGCGGGTCTGCTGGAGCAACACCTCACTCCCGGTAGAGCAGCACCGTGGCGCCGGCCAGCACCGCGCTGGCCACCAGGGCCCAGGCGATCTGACCGTGCAGCACCAGGACCGCGCCCGGCACGGCGCCGGCCAGCATGGTGGCGACCGCGAGGATCCTGCGCCGCTGGCGCGGCGCGGTGCCACCGGCCAGGCGGGAGTCGGCCGCCAGGCCGGTCAGGGTGAGGGTGAGCACCGTGGTGGTGAGGTCCGGCACGCCGAGACCGCGCACGGTGCCGTTGCGGATGCCCATCGCCACCGCCACCAGGGCGATCACGGCGTACCGCACGGATCCGTCCGCACTCCAGGCGAAGGCGACGACGGCGGCCGCACCGTGCAGCGAGACCTCCAGGACCAGGGCCGCGCGCAGCCATCGGCCGCGCCGCGTGGCGGTGTGCCGCCCCGCGAGGCGGCCGGCCAGGACCGCGCCGGCGAGGAAGGCGGCGAGCGAGGTCAGCGACCCCGCGACGGAGAACCCGGGGGCTCCGGCCAGGGCGAAGGCGATGACGACGACGTTGCCGGTCATGTTCGCCGTGAAGACATGGCCGAGGCCGAGGTAGCTCACCGCGTCGATCAGCCCGCTGACCGCGGTGAGGGCGAACAGGGCCAGCGCCAGCGGATGACGGTCGTGGACCTGTGCTCCGGGGAGCTGTGGCGGGGCGGTGCGGGGATCGCCTGCGGGCGTGGTCATGACGTCTCCTCTCCGAGTCGGCGCATCGTCAGAAGAAGCACGGGTCCAGCGGCGCCGCGCCCTGACCCGGGAGAGCGAGACCACGGGCCTCGCGCCAGGCGCGCTGCTCGTCGGAGGCCGCCGCGGCCTGCGCCACCCGCTCGGCCTGGTGGACGCCGGCGAGGCCGGGCGCGGGGGTGGCGTGGTAGCCGCCGAACCGCGTGACCGGGCTCCACGACGGCGTCACCGCGGGCAGATCGGGGGCCAGCCCCTGGTGCTCCTGGGCGCCGTGGACGATCCGGCCGCCGACCACGGTGAGCACGGACTCGATGTGCGGGATGTCCGGCTCGGGCACGGTGAAGTAGTCCGCACTGAGGATCGCGAGGTCCGCGTAACTTCCCACGGTCAGACGGCCCTTGACATCCTCCTCACCGGTGAGCCGGGCACCGCCCAGGGTGTAGAGCTCCAGGGCCCGCTCGCGGCTGAGCCGGTTGTGGTCGGCCGCGAGCCGCCGCCCGCTGACCGCGCGGCCGGAGACCAGCCAGTGCAGGGCGACCCAGGGGTTGTAGGAGGAGACCCTGGTGGCGTCGGTGCCCGCCGCGACGGTGAGGCCGCGGCTCAGCATGGCTCGCAGCGGCGGTGCCTCGGCCGCCGCCGGGGCCCCGTAACGGGCAACGAACGCCTCGCCCTGGAAGGACAGCCGGTTCTGCACGGAGACGGCGCCGCCCAGGGCCGCGATCCGGTCCAGGCTGTCCGGGCTCACCGTCTCCGCGTGGTCGAAGAGCCAGCGGTTGCCGTGCGGGAACAGGCCCTCGGCGGCCAGCTTCTCGAAGACGGCGAGGTCGCGGCGGATGGTCTCGTCGTACGTGGCGTGCAGCCGGAAGCCCCAACCGTTTTCCATCAGCAGCCGCACGGCCTTCTCGAACTCCGTCTCGTACGCGCCCAGGTGCGGCCGCGGCTCGGTGAAGTTCTCGAAGTCGGCCGCCGCCCAGGTGAGGTTCTCCCCCGCGCCGTTGAGGCGCAGCCAGGCGTCGCCGTCGCCGGGGCGCACGGTGTTGACCCAGCGGGTGAGGTCGTCCAGTTCCTGCCCCGCGGTCTGCGGGAAGAGGTGGTAGGCGATCCGCAGGGTCAGCTGCCCTTGCCGGGCCAGGTCCATGACGGTGCCGTAGTTCTCCGGGAAGCTCTGGAAGCCGCCGGCGGCGTCGATCGCCGAGGTGAGGCCGAAGCGGTTCAGCTCGCGCAGGAAGTGCCGGGTGGAGCCGGCCCGGTCGGCCTCGTCCAGCATCGGCGCCTTGGCCAGGGTGGAGTAGAGCAGCAGGGCGCCCGGGGCGGCGATCAGCAGGCCGGTGGGTTCGCCGTCGTGGGCGCGGACGATCTGGCCGCCGACCGGGTCCGGGGTGTCCCGGGTGAAGCCGGCTGCCCGGAGCGCGGCCCGGTTGAGCAGCGCCGACTGGTAGAGGTGCAGCACGAAGACGGGGGTGTCGGGTGCCGCGGCGTTGAGTTCGTCCAGGGTGGGCAGCCGCCGTTCGGCGAACTGGTCGGCGGACCAGCCGCCGACCACCCGCACCCACTGGCCGGGCGGGGTGCGCTCCGCCTGGACCCGGAGCATGGCGAGTGCCTGGCGCAGAGTCGGCACGCCGTCCCAGCGCAGCTCCAGGACGTAGTTGAGACCGCCGCGGATGACGTGAAGGTGCGCGTCGTTGAGTCCTGGGACGGCCCGGCGGCCGAGCGCGTCAACGACCCGGGTGTCCGGGCCGACCAGCGGGACGATGTCCGCGTCGTCACCGACCGCCTGGATCAGTCCGTCCCGGACGGCCAGGGCGGTCGCCTGGGGACGGCCCGGGTCGTTGGTGTGCACCTTGGCGTTGCGGATGACCAGGTCGGCGGGCTGGTCCGGGGTGCCGGGGCGGATGCCGGCGACGGGCATGCTGGACAACGGAGTTCCTTTCGGGCGACGGCAGCTGATGGGGTTGGCGTGCGCGGTCGAGGTGCGCGCCGGGTCAGTGGGGGCTGAGCGCGGCGGGTGGGATGAACGGCAGCGCGGGGCTGTCGGCGGGCCGCGGAGCCGCCACGGCCGCGACGGCCAGCGCCGCGAGTTCTCCCCCGGCTCGCTCGACCCGCACCGGCAGGGTGTCGGTGAGCGCGTCGCCGGTCCCGCCCCAGTCCTCGGAGGCCGCGAAGACGGCGGTCGGGGCGACGAGCGCGCGCTGGTAGGCGAAGAGCGGGCGCATCGCGTGCTCGAGTGCCAGGGAGTGGCGCGCGGTGCCGCCCGTCGCGGCGATCAGCACCGGCTTGCCCGCCAGCGCTCCGGGTTCGAGCAGGTCGAAGAACGACTTGAACAGGCCGCTGTAGGAGGCCGAGAAGACCGGCGACACGGCGATCAGCGCGTCGGCCGTGCTCACCTCCTCCAGCGCGCCGGCCAGCGCGGGCGCGGGGAAGCCGGAGAGCAGGTGGTGCGAGATGAGGGTGGCCAGCGGGCGCAACTCGTGTAGGTGTACCCGGACTTCGCGGCCGGCCCGGGTGAGGTGCGCGGTGGTGGCGTCGGCGAGCCGGTCGGCGAGCAGGCGGGTGGACGAGGGCTGGCTCAGTCCGGCCGAGACCACGGCCAGGGTGATCGGCGAGGTCGTTTCCATGATGCGGCTCCGTCGGGGTCAGGAGGCGGTGGGGACGCGGTCCCGGAGCGTGGCGTGGGTGGGTGCGTCGGGCACGGTCTCGGGCCGGCCGGCGGCGAACTCCTTGCGGAGCACGGGCACCACCTCCTCGCCGAGGATGTCGAGCTGCTCCAGCACGGTCTTCAGCGGCAGCCCGGCGTGGTCCATCAGGAACAGCTGGCGCTGGTAGTCCCCGACCACCTCGCGGAAACCCAGGGTGCGTTCGATGACCTGCTGGGGGCTGCCCACGGTCAGCGGCGTCTGCTCCGTGAACTCCTCCAGTGAGGGCCCGTGGCCGTAGACCGGAGCGTTGTCGAAGTACGGACGGAACTCGCGTACCGCGTCCTGGGAGTTGTGGCGCATGAAGACCTGCCCGCCGAGCCCGACGATCGCCTGCTCGGGCGCCCCGTGGCCGTGGTGGGCGAAGCGGGTGCGGTAGAGCTCGACCATCCGCCGGGTGTGCTCCTGCGGCCAGAAGATGTTGTTGTGGAAGAAGCCGTCACCGTAGTAGGCGGCCTGCTCGGCGATCTCCGGACTACGGATCGAGCCGTGCCACACGAAGGGCGGTATGCCGTCCAGCGGACGCGGGGTGGCGGTGAAGGACTGCAGCGGGGTGCGGAAGCGGCCCTCCCAGTCCACCACGTCCTCGCGCCACAACCGGTGCAGCAGCGCGTAGTTCTCCACCGCGAGCGGGAGACCCTGGCGGATGTCCTGGCCGAACCAGGGGTAGACCGGGCCGGTGTTGCCGCGCCCGAGCATCAGGTCGACCCGGCCGTCAGCGACGTGCTGCAGCATCGCGTAGTCCTCGGCGATCTTCACCGGGTCGTTGGTGGTGATCAGGGTGGTCGCGGTGGAGAGCACGATCCGCTCGGTCCGCGCGGCGATCCAGCCGAGCATGGTGGTGGGCGAGGACGGCACGAACGGTGGGTTGTGGTGCTCCCCGGTGGCGAAGACGTCGAGTCCGACCTCCTCGGCCTTGAGCGCGATGGCCAGGATCGCCTTGATGCGCTCGTGCTCGGACGGCGCCCGTCCCGTGGTGGGGTCGACCGTCACGTCGCCGACGCTGAATATCCCGAACTGCAAGGGGTGCCGCCTTTCCGCTGACCGGGCGGCCCGGTGGAGCCGCCCCGGCGAACCTAGGCAGACCGCGGTGCCCGGAGTGCCTTCGCAGCGCATCGTCGGTTGCCCCGCAGCGCACGGCGCGTGCGGCCGACCTGGGAACGCGCTGTCAGTGCAGTCTGGGAACAGTCCCGGGCGCGCAGCGAGCAGCCGCGTCGGGCCGGCGCACATTAGCGTCGTCGAACGTGGCGCCCTGATGGCCCAGCCAGGCGCCTGCGTTCCCGTCAACTCCCCGAATGGAGAAGAACCATGGTCGACTTTGCCACGGTCCACGCCGCCCCGAGCCCCGATCTGCTCACCCCGGACAACTCGATGATGCTGTTCGTCGACCACCAGCCGCAGATGTTCTTCGGCACCGGCAGCGGTGACCGCACCTCCATCATCAATTCGACCGTCGGCCTGGCGAAGGCCGCGAAGATCTTCGACGTACCGGTGGTGCTCTCCACCGTGGCGGCGGAGTCCTTCTCCGGGCCGATCCTCCCGCAGCTGAAGGCGGTCTTCCCCGATCACGGGATCGTCGACCGGACCAGCATGAACGCCTGGGAGGACGAGGCGCTGGTCGAGGCGGTCAAGGCGACCGGCCGCAGCAAGATCATCCTGTCGGGCCTGTGGACCGAGGTCTGCCTGGTCCTGCCGGCGCTGTCGGCGCTGGAGCAGGGCTACGAGGTGTACGTGGTCGCGGACGCGTCGGGCGGTGTGAGCCCGCGGGCGCACGAGCACGCCCTGCAGCGGATGACCGCGGCCGGCGCGGTGCCGGTCACCTGGCTTCAGGTGCTGCTGGAGCTCCAGCGCGACTGGGCCCGGACCGAGACCTATGTCGCGGTGACGGACCTGGTCAAGGAGCACGGCGGCGCCTACGGCATGGGCGTCGTCTACGCCCAGGCCATGATCAACCCGCACGCCGCCGGCTGACGGGCCGCGACCGAACTCGACCGGAGTCCATCATGAACACGGGCCTTCTCCTGCTGCGGGTGGTCGCCGGCCTGCTGATCGCGGGCCACGGCGTCCAGAAGGTCAGCTTCCGCCTGGGCGGCAGCGGACTGGCGGGTGGTACCGCCGAGTTCCGCGGCGACGGCTTCCGCGGCGGGAGGCTCACCGCGCTCGCCGCGGGCGGCACCCAGATCGGGGCCGGGCTGATGCTGGCGCTCGGCCTGCTCACTCCGCTGGCCGGCTCGGGTGTGATGGGCGTGATGACCGTCGCCCTCACCGTCAAGTGGCCGCACGGGCTGTGGGTGCAGCACGACGGGTACGAGTACCCCCTCGTGCTGATCGTCATCGGTGCGGTGCTGGCCGCCACCGGCCCCGGCCAGTGGTCGCTCGACGGCGCCCTCGGCATGGCGCACTGGCCGTTGTGGTGGCTGCCGGTGGCGGTGGTCGCCGGCGTGGGCGGCGGCCTGGCCACACGGCTCGCCCTGCACCGGGCCTGACCGCGGGCAACTCCCGATCGCGTGGACCCCGGGGCAGCTACCTGCCCCGGGGCCCACGCCCATTCGTCACCCAGGGAAGGTCGACCGGGACACAGCCGAACCGGACCGGTTCATCGAGGTCTTCACGGTGACCTCGCGGGCGGAGCTCTGTGCCCAGCACCACGTGCGCCGCACCGGGATCGACCGCGAATTCGAGCACACGGCCCGGAAGTCCGTGCCGAGCGAGCCAGTCGTGACACACGCCGTGCCGGCCCGGGAATGGGCCGGGCCCGGGCCGGCGTGCGCCCGCCGGAGCCGCCACGCCGGTGTGCGGTGACTCAGAGGCCGAACCGGGCACGGTGGGAGGCGGGGACCAGATCGGCGTACTCGGGGTGCTTGGTGATCCACCCGCGGATGAAGGGGCAGTAGGGCAGCACGGCGAGCCCCTGCTCGCGCGCCGCGTCCAGCGCGGCACGCGCCAGCCCGCCGGCCAGTCCCCGGCCCTCGAAGCGCGGGTCGATCTCGGTGTGGATGAAGGCGATCTCGTCGCCGGAGCGGTGGTACTCGGCGAAGCCGGCGAGTTCGCCACCGTCGTGGATCTCGAACCGGGACTTGTCGGCGTTGTCGCTGACGAGCTGCTCCATCGTTCCTCCTGCGGGGTGTGGTCGACCGCCTCGGGAATGGGCGGCACCTGATCGTTGACGGCCGGATCGCGGCGACACCGGAAGCATAGTTTAAGAATAAACATTTGTCCCCCTGGCATCGCACGGCTCCCGTCGACGGCCAACCTAGCCACGAACCAAGGTGCCGCCGGCTGGGACGGCACTCGGAAGGCACTCCGTACCTCCTGGGGACAGCGCTGAGCACGCGGAGAACACGCCGACCCGGTCGGGCTGCCTAGCGTCGTTCAGGGGCCGGACCTGCCCAACGCAGGCCTGCCGGTGCATGACCAGAGACGGCGTGAGGGAACGGGCGAAGAGATGAGCGGAACCGACGAGTTCGACCTCGTGGTGCTGGGTGCCGGTCCGACCGGGGAGAACCTCGCCGATCGCGCGCGGGCCGGCGGGCTGAGCGTGGCGATCGTCGAACGCGAGCTCGTGGGCGGCGAGTGCTCGTACTGGGCGTGCATGCCGAGCAAGGCGCTGCTCCGGCCGCCGGCCGCGCTGCGGGAGGCGCAGCGGCTGCCGGGCGCGCGGGCGGCGGTCGGGGACGGGCTGGATGCCGACGCGGTGCTGCGGCGCCGGGACGACTTCGCCTCGCTGTGGCGGGACGACGGCCAAGTGGCCTGGCTGGAGTCCGCCGGGATCACGCTGGTCCGCGGGCACGGCCGGCTGGACGGCGAGCGACGGGTCGTGGTGGACGTCCCCGGCGGGGGCCGCCGCATCCTGACCGCACGTCACGCCGTGGCCGTCTGTACCGGCACCGGTGCAGCCCTGCCCGACCTGCCGGGCATCGAGCAAACGGGTGTGTGGACCAGTCGCGAGGCGACCAGCGCACCCGAGGCCCCCGGCCGGCTGGCCGTCGTCGGCGGCGGCGTCGTCGCCGTGGAGATGGCCACGGCCTGGAGCGCGCTGGGCAGCCGGGTGACCCTGCTGGTCCGGGAACAGGCCCTCCTGCCGCGACTGGAGCCCTTCGCCGGTCAGCTGGTGGCCGAGGCGCTTCGGGAGTCCGGGGTCGACCTGCGGTTCGGGGCGTCGGTGACCGGCCTGGCCCGGGACGGCGAGGTCGTCCTGGACCTCGGCGAGCATGGCGAACTGCGGGCCGACGAGGTGCTGTTCGCCACCGGACGGCGGCCCGCGACCGGCGATCTGGGGCTGGAGACGGTCGGGCTGGAGCCCGGCGGATGGATCGAGGTGGACGACACCGGGCTGGCCGTGGGCGTGGCCGGCGGCTGGCTCTACGCGGCCGGCGACGTCAACCGCCGCGCGCTGCTGACCCATCAGGGCAAGTACCAGGGCCGGGTCTTCGGCGCGGTGATCGCCGACCGGGCGGCCGGCCGTGAACTCGACCTCGCGCCCTGGGGGCGCAGCGTCGCGACCGCCGACCGGACGGCCGTGCCCCAGGTGGTCTTCACCGACCCGGAGGTCGCCTCGGTCGGCCTCACCCTCGCCGAGGCAACCGCGACCGGCCGGCGCGTGCGGGCCGTCGACTACCGAATCGGCAACGTGGCGGGGGCCGCGCTGTACGCCGACGGGTACCGCGGGCAGGCCAGGGCCGTCATCGACCTGGACCGGGAGACCGTGGTGGGGGCGACCTTCGTCGGATCCGCGGTCGCGGAACTGCTCCACTCGGCGACCGTCGCCGTCGCCGGGGAGGTACCGCTCAGCCGGCTCTGGCACGCGGTACCCGCCTACCCGACCATCAGCGAGGTCTGGCTGCGCCTGCTGGAGGCCTGGCGCGGCTGAGGAAGAAGTCGCAGCGGAAGTCGCAGAGCAAGCGGACGGCCGTCCTGTCGGCGGTCGTCCCGAGGACACGAAGTACCGAGAGCAAGGAGCGAAATGATGGTGGCTGCAACGAGAGA
Organism: Kitasatospora sp. NPDC001683; assembly: GCF_053596495.1. Classification (NCBI taxonomy): domain Bacteria; kingdom Bacillati; phylum Actinomycetota; class Actinomycetes; order Kitasatosporales; family Streptomycetaceae; genus Kitasatospora; species Kitasatospora sp. NPDC001683. The sequence continues at coordinate 2,668 of NZ_JBSFGK010000090.1, read as the reverse complement.
AGACGAGCGGCCGGGCGGGCCGGACCCGACGGTGGCCGGGATCGAGACGCCCACGGGCACGGATCCGGTGGCCGGTACCGGAGCCGAGCCGGACCTGCACGCCATGACACGGATCACGCTGCGGCCCATCGCCTCGCCGATGCCCCTGGGCTTCTTCACGGTGGCCATCTCCTCCGTTGTGATCGGTAGCCTGCAGCTCGGCCTGATCGACAGTGCGAACCGGCAGGCCGTGGCGCTCACCGTCTTCTCCGCCTTCGTGCTCCAACTACTGGTCAGCGTCCTCGCGTTCGGCGCCCGTGACGTCATCGCGGCGACGCTGATGGGCGGATTCGCCGGCGCCTGGCTGGCCAACGGCCTGGTCACGTCGGCGGACGCCCACGGCGGGGCGCAGGTGCTCGGTGTGATGAACCTGGCGTTCACGGTCTTCGCCGCGCTGATGGCATCGGTGGCCAAGCCGAAGAAGGTGCTGTGGCTGCTCCTGCTGATCGCCGTACCGCGCTACTTCGTCGCCGGCGTCTACGGCCTCTCGGGCGCGGCCTGGCTGGGCCACACCGCCGGGGCACTCGGCTTGCTCCTCGCGGCGGTCGCGATGTACGCCGCCTACGCCCTGATGCTGGAGGAGCTCCGAGGCAGGGAGGCCCTGTGGATCGGACGCAGCGGTCCCGTGCGGGACGCCATGCACGCGGGACTGGCCGATCAGCTGAACCGGCTGGAACAGCATGCGGGTGTGCGCCGGACCCTGTAGTCGGTGGCCCGTCCGACCGCCCGGATCGATCTGACGGCGTTTCGTCCACGGCCTGCGGAGTCCGCGCCCCCGGAGTGGGTGGACGGCACGAAGAAGTGCCGGGCCCGCCGACGAACGGACCCGGCACCGAGCGGGCCGGGCCCGCCCCACAACGGGCCCGGCCCGCGCTCACGCCCCGGTCTCGGGGGTGACCACCAGGTGCTCGGCGAGGAACCAGACCTGGGTCTCGCCGGTTCGGATGATCTGGGAGACCAGGAGGTCCTGGGTACCGTCGTCGCCGAGCTCCGCCGTGCGGGTGGCGGCGTCGCGGACGTCGGCGAGGATGGTCTCGTGGGCGTCGAGCAGGCGCGAGAGCATCGAGTGCACGCCCTCCACGCCGTCCGGCGGGCGCGGCACCCCGGTGATCAGCGCGGCGTGCCGGGGGTCGCCCACGGCGACGCCACCGAGCGTCTGGACCCGTTCGGCGAGCGCGTCGACCAGCTCCAGCTGCTCCTGGGCATGCTTGTCGAAAAGCAGGTGCAGCTGGTAGGCGGTCGGCCCGCGCATGCCCCAGTGGCACTTCTTGTACAGCGAGTACAGGAACTGGGTGTCCGCGAGGACGCGGTTGAGCCGCTGGCACGAGTACTGCCGGGCGTCGTGGGAGAGCGCGATCGGCAGCTGGGTGACGGTCCCGAACTCCTGGATCTCCGCGCCGTGTTGGTGGAGGTGTGGCTGGCTGTTCATGGTGCTCCTGGGAATGGCTGGGCTGTTCGGGGATCAGGCTAGGAACGCGCGGGCCCCCGGCTTGTTCCGACGGCGCACCGCCTGCGTTCTTTCCGTGCACCCGCACGGGAGTCGGGCCCGGGTGAGTCGCCGGGCAACCGGAGCACTCTCGGACGACACCGGGTGCTCTCCGAGGCAACAAGCCGGCGGCGGCCGCCCCTAGCGTGAGCCCCATCGCAGCCAACCGCTGACCGAGAGATAGGAAGAACCATGCCGTTCATCACCGTTGGCCAGGAGAACTCCACCTCCATCGACCTCTACTACGAGGACCACGGCACCGGGCAGCCCGTCGTCCTCATCCACGGATTCCCGCTGAGCGGACACTCCTGGGAGCGGCAGAGCGCCGAACTGCTGGACGCCGGCTACCGGGTCATCACCTACGACCGGCGCGGCTTCGGTCAGTCCTCGCAGCCGACCACCGGCTACGACTACGACACCTTCGCCGCGGACCTCAACACCGTGCTGGAGACCCTCGACCTGCACGACGCCGTGCTGGTCGGCTTCTCGATGGGCACCGGCGAGGTCGCCCGCTACGTGTCCACCTACGGTTCGGCCCGCGTCGCCAAGGTCGCCTTCCTCGCCTCCCTGGAGCCGTTCCTGCTGAAGACCGACGACAACCCGGACGGCGTCGCCACGAAGGACTTCTTCGACGGCATCGTCGCCGCCGTGAAGGCCGACCGGTACGCCTACTACACCGCCTTCTACCAGGACTTCTACAACCTGGACGAGAACCTCGGCAGCCGGATCAGCGAGGAGGCCGTCCGCAACAGCTGGGACGTCGCGGCGAGCGGCGGCTCCTTCGCCGCCTCGGCCGCCCCGACCACCTGGTACACGGACTTCCGCGCGGACATCCCGCGCATCGACGTCCCCACCCTGATCCTGCACGGCACCGGCGACCGCATCCTGCCCGTGGAGAACACCGCCCGGCCGTTCCACCGCGCGCTGCCCTCCGCCGAGTACGTGGAGATCGAGGGCGCGCCGCACGGCCTGCTGTGGACCCACGCCGAGGAGGTCAACACCGCGCTGCTCGCCTTCCTCGCGAAGTGACCCGGGCGGCCGCCCTCCCCCGACGGCGGCCGTCCGCCCCGTCGTGGGTGGGGCGGCGTGCGGGGCCCGGGGCCCCGCGGGGCCGGGGGTGGCTCGCGGCAGATGCGCCCCCCG
>NZ_JBSFGK010000089.1:0-34146 GCF_053596495.1 Kitasatospora sp. NPDC001683 | reverse complement strand
CCCTCGACCCGGCCGGGCCGCCCGAGGGGGAACACTCACCGGAAATCGTGGCCATCAGGCCAAGTGAGCGATCAACACAAATGGCCGGGCCGCCTGCCCTTTCCAGCACCTGCAAAAGGCGGCGGCCCCGGCCACCATTGTCCGATCTTTCCCAAACGGATCGCACTCCGTGTAGCCGCTGTGCTACGTTGCGCATCGTCAACAGAACATGGAAGACCCCGGCGGTGCTGGAACACCCCGGGGTCCGGCACAGGAGCTACCACTCCCAATGCAGATTCATCGTAGCGCCCACGCGCGCTGTTTCACCGCACTTCCGAACGGCCTCCTCCAGGACCGTCGCCTCAGCTACACCGCCCGAGGGCTCCTCGCCGACCTCCTCTCCCGCCCCGACGGGTGGCGCGAGGACGGGCGGCACATGGCCGACAGCAGCCCGCAGGGGCGCGGCGCGATCCGTCGGGCGCTCAACGAGCTCAAGGAAGCCGGGTACTACCGGGTCGAGACGGTCCGGATGCCCGACGGCCGGCTCCGCACCGACGCGCACGTGTACGACACTCCGCAGCGCCCGGCGCCGCCGAGTGACCGGTTCTCGGACGCCGGTGAGCCCGAGACCGGTCCCCCTGACAGCCTTGTAGTAAAGGACCCGGGAGAAGTACCCACCCTCCCAGTCCAGTTGACGCGAGCGGACGAGCAGACCCGCAGGGCGGTGGCCGTGCTCTTCCACGCGATCCGGCCCGAACCTCGGCTGCGCATCGGCGAGGCCGAGGCGCAGCAGCTGGTACCGCTCGTGGCTCAGTGGCTGGAACGCGGCAGCACTGCGGCCGAGTTGGCCCACGCCCTGCTTCCCAGCCTGCCCTCACCGCTGCACTCCCCGGTGGCGATCCTGCGCGACCGGCTCCGACGCAAGATGCCACCCGTGCAGGCGGCGCCGCCACCGTCGTACGCCGAGTGCACCAGGTGCCACGATCCGGTGCCCCTGCCCGGCATCTGCCGCCCGTGCGCGGGCCTCGGCACCAGAACCGTCGCGGTCGGCACGGGTGCCGCCGCCACGCCCAGCGGCGTTGCCCGTGCCCGCGCGGCCCTGCGCGGGCACGGGCTACCCGCCCCGGCAACCGGCTGCTGAGGCGATCAGCCCTTCGGACGGTCGCCCTTGTGGTCGACCACGGCGCGCTGCTGGACGGCGCTGAAGTCGAGGACGTCGCCCTGCTTGGCGTGGTCGCTGTCCTTGAGCGCCACCTCGCGGGCGCCGAGGTACTCGTAACTGGTCCGGTCGAAGATCCACTCCAGCCGGACGCCGCCGTCCTCGCGCGCCACCGCGACACCGTGCCGGCCGAGCGGGTCCACCGCGTCGTCCACCAGCGTGACGCCCGGGATCAGCGCAGCCGCCCGGTAGAGCGCGGCGCTGGTCTCCGGTGCGATCAGCTGCTCGGCGATCACGTTGCCGATGGTCCGGAACGCCGCCTGGTCGGGCGAGGAGCCCTTCTTGAAGCCCTCGGCGTAGACCTTCTTCAGCAGCTCCTGCGGATCGGTGGGCAGCGTGGTCAGGTAGCGGTAGGTGGGCCGGGAGAGGCTCGCCGGGCCCGGCGCGAGGGTGAGGCCGATCCGGCCCTGGGGGTCTTGGGGCACACCGAACGCGACCGGGTCCTCGATCAGCCCGTCGGTGCTGCCGTCCACCGAGAGCCAGATCTCCCGGGCGTGCAGCGGCGCCGGCACCCGCTGACCGGTCTTGAGGTCGGTCGTGAACCCGCTCCACTGGCTCTTCACGTAGATGTACTGGTCGTCCCGGACGGTCACCGCCGGGCGGCTGGCCGAGACCTGGGCGATCCGGTCCAGCAGCTGGGCAGCGTCGGCCGGGGTCTGTGGCTCGGTGGACCGGGCCACGGACGGTGCCACGGACGGCCCGGCCTGCACCGGCCCGCCGGTGGCGGCGGCGTTGTTCAGTACGACGGCCAGCGCCAGGCCGCCCGCCAGCGCGGGCAGCGCCAGCCAGCCGAGCCTGCCCCGCCGGGCGCGGGCGGGCTTCTGCTGCTGGATCTCGCTCATCAGGTGTCCCCTCAACAACCGGTGGCGGTCGGCGGGGAGTTCGGGCCGCGCCGGCGGCGGCAGCAGCCGGGCCAGTTCGGCGCGCTCGTCCTCGTTCATCGGTTCGTCTCCCGTGTCGACCGGGCCGCGTCGACGCGGCCGTCCCGTACCTGTCCGCCCTCCGGACGGAGTTCCCGTTCGTTGCGGAGTTCCTCCTCGGCCAGCGCGCGCAGCTTGGTGCGGGCGCGCGAGAGCCGTGAACGCACCGTGCCGACCGGCACCCCGAGTGCCTCGGCGGCGCTCGCGTAGTCCAGTCCCGCCCACACGCAGAGCCCGAACACCTCGCGCTCGGCCTTCCGCAGCCTGGCCAGCGCCCGGCGCGCGGCGGCGAGCTGGACGCTGTCGTCCAGCCGCCCGACCAGTTCGTCGGCGAAGTCCGGCACCACGTCCCGGGCGGGCAGCCGGGCCATCGCCGCCCGGTGCCGCCGGGCCGCCCGTGTCGTGTTGCGCAGCACGTTGGCGGCTATGCCGAACAGCCAGGGCCGCACCGCCCCGCCGTCCTCCCGCAGCCTGCCGCGCAGCCGCCACGCCTCCAGGAAGGTCAGCTGGACGACGTCCTCCGCGACCGCCCAGTCCCCCGACACGCGCACCGCGTAGCGGTAGACGTCACCCGCCGCTTCGTCGAACAACTCCCCTAGCGCCCACTGGTCCCCATTCCGCAATCGGCTCCGCTGTGACAGTTCCACGCCCCCACCTGTCCGCTCATCGCACCGGGTTCCCACCGGATACCGGAAAACAGCGGGCCCCGACGAACCGGGCGGGTTCGTCGGGGCCCTGGCGGACCGTCAACCGGTCAGACGCACTTGATGTCGCGGTTCACCACGGCCATCCCGACGACCTTCGAGCCGTCCACGGTGAACTCGTAGTCCCAGCCCTGCTGGCCCTCGACCGGCAGCAGGAACCTGCCGTTCTTGGCCTCCAGCAGGCCCTTGCCGCCGTACACCCGCTGCAGGTCGTCGACGGTGGAACCGGCGCCGATGCCCTCGGCGGTCTTCGCCTCGGCCGGGGCGACCAGCTCACGCAGGCCGGAGGCGGCGAAGGAGACCCGGCCGGTGGCCAGGAACGCCTTGTCCCTGGCCTCGCGGGCCACCCACATGTCCGCGATGGACTGGGTCGCGTCGGCGAACAGCTTGGCGTCGGCGGCCGACTGCTTCGCCGAGCCCGCCGCCTGCGCGGCGGCAGCGGCGGCGTCCTTGGCGGAGGCGCCGGGCGGCAGGGTCCCCGCCGGGGCGGGGGCCTTGCCCTGGGCCGCGTCCGCCTTGGCGTTCAGGTCCTTGTAGCGGGCCTCGGTGGCCGCCTCCGCGTCCATCCGGGTCTTGTCGGGCGCCGGGCCGCCCTTGTAGACGAAGTCCGTGCAGCCGTCGAGCAGCGACACCGGCGCCGCCTCCAGCGCGCCGGTGGCCAGTCCGGCGTCCTTCGCCATCAGCGGCTTCAGACCGCGGTAGCCGGCCGCCGAGAAGGCCTCCGGCCCCTTGGACGTGGTCACCGCCGAGGGCGCGCCGGCGGCCGCCGTGGAGCCGGCCTTCGCGTCCTTCTTGTCGTCGTTGCCGCAGGCCGCCGCTCCGGCCACCAGTAGCACCACCGAGACGCCCACGCCCACCGCGCGGACCGGTCCCCGGTTCTTCCCCATGCCGTGATCCCCCCTGAGTCGTTCGGGGATCACCGTACCGAAGGTGCGCCCACGACCCACAACCGGTTTCCCGGAGCCGGGAACGCGGGAGGGGCCCGCGTCCCCGTGGAACCACGGAGGACGCGGGCCCCTCCCGAAGGGCCGTCCGTCAGCGCATCGAACCGGTGCGCAGCAGGGTGCGGATGACGCGCATCGCGACCGAGAGGCTGGACAGCTCGTAGTTGTCCGAACCCCTTATGTCGTCGAGGGTGGCCTTGGCGCGGTTCAGCAGGGTGGCGTTGAGGTCCGCCCAGGCGTTGTAGCGCTCCTCGGGGGTGGCGCCGTCGGGGCCGCAGGCCAGGACGTCGGCGGTCAGTGCCGCGTGCGCCGCGAAGAGGTCCTCGCGGATCGCGGCCCGGGCCATCGACGACCAGCGGTCGGTGCGGGGCAGGTCGATGATGCGGTCGAGCAGGTGCGAGATCTGCAGGCGGTCGCCAAGGTCGTAGTACAGCTCGGCGACGTCGGCGACGTCCTTGCCGGAGCGGTCCGCGACCTCCGTGATGTCCAGGGTCGGGAAGACCGAGGACAGGCCGGCGATCCGGGTGGCCAGCTCGTCCGGCACGCCGGCCGCGGTGAGCTCGCCCTGGATCGACTCGAACCAGGTCAGGTCCTCGCCGCGCAGCGGCTTGGGCAGCGAGCCCCAGACCTGGTTGACCCGGTCGTGGAAGAACTCGATGGTGCCGGCGATGTCGAGCGGCTGGCGGCGGTTGTTGAGCATCCACCGGGTGGCGCGCTCGACCAGGCGCCGCGAGTGCAGCCGCATCTTGGTCTGGGTCCGGGCGGGGACCTGGTTGTCCAGGCCCTCGATCCGGGCCCAGATCTCCTCCAGGCCGAAGACGGCCCGCGCGGCGGTGTGGGTCCGGGCGATCTCCTCGTAGGTCGCGCCGGTCTCCTCCTTCAGGCGGAAGGCGAAGGTGCAGCCACCGCGGTTGATCGTGTCGTTGACGATCAGCGTGGTGATGATCTCGCGGCGCAGCGCGTGGTTGTCGATCGCGTCGGCGAACTTCGCCCGCAGCGCGCTCGGGAAGTACTCGTGCAGCGCGGTGCGGAAGTACGGGTCGTCCGGCAGGTCGGTGGTCAGCAGCTCCTCGGCCAGGATGATCTTCGTGTAGGCGAGCAGCACGGACATCTCGGGCTGGGAGAGCCCGCGGCCGTTCTGCTGGCGCTCGCGGATCTGGCGCTCGGCGGGCAGGAACTCCAGTGCCCGGTCGAGCTGGCCGGCCGACTCGAAGCGGTTGATCATCCGGGCGTGGACGTTGACCATGCTGTGGGCCTGGGCGACGGCGTTGGCCAGCACCACGTTCTGCGCGTAGTTGTTGCGCAGCACCAGGTGGCCGACCTCGTCGGTCATCTCGGCGAGCAGGGCGTTGCGCTGCTTGACCGTCATGTCGCCGTCGGCGACGACCTGGTTGAGCAGGATCTTGATGTTGACCTCGTGGTCCGAGGTGTCCACGCCCGCCGAGTTGTCGATGGCGTCGGTGTTGATCCAGCCGCCGGTGCCCTCGGGGCCGCCGGTGGCGGCGTACTCGATGCGGCCGAGCTGGGTGCAGCCGAGGTTGCCGCCCTCGCCGATGACCCGGGCGCGGACCTGCTCGCCGTTGACCCGGATGGCGTCGTTGGCCTTGTCGCCGACCTCGGCGTTGGTCTCGCCGGAGGCCTTGACGTAGGTGCCGATGCCGCCGTTCCAGAACAGGTCGACCGGCGCCTGGAGGATCGCCTTCATCAGCTCGGCCGGGGTCAGGCGGGATTCCTGGATGCCCAGGGCGGCCCGGACCTGCGCGCTGACCTGGATCGACTTGGCGCTGCGCGGGAAGACCCCGCCGCCGGCCGAGATCAGCGACTTGTCGTAGTCGTCCCAGGAGCTGCGCGGCAGCTCGAACAGGCGGCGGCGCTCGGCGTACGAGACGGCCGCGTCCGGGTTCGGGTCGAGGAAGATGTGGCGGTGGTCGAAGGCGGCGACCAGCCGGATGTGCTCGCTGAGCAGCATGCCGTTGCCGAAGACGTCGCCGGACATGTCGCCGATGCCGATGGCGGTGAAGTCCTCGGACTGGGTGTCGATGCCGAGCTCGCGGAAGTTGCGCTTGACCGACTCCCAGGCGCCGCGGGCGGTGATGCCCATGCCCTTGTGGTCGTAGCCGGCCGAGCCGCCGGAGGCGAAGGCGTCGCCCAGCCAGAAGCCGTACGACTCCGCGACGCCGTTGGCGATGTCGGAGAAGGTCGCGGTGCCCTTGTCGGCGGCGACGACCAGGTAGGTGTCGTCCTCGTCGTGGCGGACCACGTCGGCCGGGTGGACGACCTCGCCGGCCACCAGGTTGTCGGTGATGTCGAGCAGCGCCGAGATGAACGTCTTGTACGAGGAGATGCCCTCGGCCAGCCAGGCGTCGCGGTCCACCGACGGGTCCGGCAGCTGCTTGGCGACGAAGCCGCCCTTGGCGCCGACCGGGACGATGACGGTGTTCTTCACCATCTGGGCCTTGACCAGGCCGAGGATCTCGGTGCGGAAGTCCTCGCGCCGGTCGGACCAGCGCAGACCGCCGCGGGCGACCTTGCCGAAGCGCAGGTGCACGCCCTCGACCTGCGGCGAGTAGACCCAGATCTCGAACGCCGGGCGCGGGGCCGGCAGGTCCGGGATGGCCTTCGGGTCGAACTTCATCGACACGTAGGAGTGCCACTCGCCGGAGCCGTCGTGCTGGAAGAAGTTGGTCCGCAGGGTGGCCCTGATGAGGTTCAGGAAGGAGCGCAGGATGCGGTCCTCGTCCAGCGAGACGACCTCGTCGAGCGCGCCGGCCAGCTCCTCCAGGATGCCCTCGGTCAGCTCGGCGGCGCCCAGCTGGTGGCTCGGGCTCAGTCGGGCCTGGAACAGGTTGACCAGCAGGCGGGTGGTGTGGGTGTTGTTGCGGAGCGCGTCCTCCATGTAGTCCTGGGAGAACGTGGAGCCCGCCTGGCGCAGGTACTTGGCGTAGGCGCGGAGCACCATCGCCTGGCGCCAGTTCAGCCCGGCGGTGAGGACCAGCTCGTTGAAGCCGTCGTTCTCGGCCTTGCCGGTCCAGGTCGCGGCGAAGGTGTCCTGGAAGCGCTCGCGGGCCTCTTCGGTGAGCTCGGTGGCTTCGCGCAGCTTCAGGCCGAAGTCGTACACCCACGCGGTGGTGCCGTCGGAGCGGCGCAGCGCGTACGGGTGCTCGTCCAGCACCTCGACGCCCAGGCGCTGCAGCACCGGCAGGACCTCGGTGAGCGAGATCGGGCCGCCGACCCGGTAGATCTTGAAGCGGCGCTCGTCGTCGCCCGCGCCGACCGGCTGGTACAGGTTCAGGCGGAAGTCGCCCTCGCCGTGCAGCGACTCGATCTGCTTGAGGTCGGCGACGGCGGTGCGCGGCGGGAAGTCGGCGCGGTAGCCGTCGGGGAAGGCGTTGGCGTACTTGTGGCCGAGCTCGGCGGCCTTCTCCTCGCCCAGTTCGAGGTGCAGCTGGTCGTGGAAGCCGTCCATCCAGAACCGGGCGGCCTCGGCCAGGCGGTTCTCGATCCGCTCGATGTCGGAGTCGCTGAGCTGGGGCAGCTCGGTGCCCGGGGCGACCCGGACCACGAAGTGCAGGCGGGTCAGCACCGACTCGGTGGCGTACACCGTGTAGTCGATGGTGGCGCCGTTCAGCTCCTCCTTGAGGATGTCGGTGAGCAGCAGCCGGATGCGCGTGGTGTAGCGGTCGCGCGGCAGGTAGATGAAGGCGGAGAAGTAGCGCCCGTACTCGTCCTGGCGCAGGAAGAGGCGCAGCTTACGGCGCTCCTGCAGGTAGAGCACGCTGGTGGCGATGGAGAGCAGCTCGGCGGCCGGGGTCTGGAAGATCTCGTCCCGCGGGAAGGTCTCCATGATCTGCAGCAGGTCGCGGCCGTCGTGGCTCTCGCTGGAGAAGCCGGACTCCTCCAGCACCGCCTGGACCTTGCGGCGCACGACCGGGATGCGGGTGACCGACTCGGTGTAGGCGGCGGAGGAGAACAGGCCGAGGAAGCGGCGCTCGCCGATCGGCTCGCCGGCGGCGTTGAACTTCTTGACGCCGACGTAGTCCAGGTAGGCCGGGCGGTGCACGGTGGCGCGGCTGTTGGCCTTGGTCAGGACGAGCAGCTTCTTCTCGTGGGCCTTGGCGCGGACCGGCGCGGAGAGGCGGCCGAAGGCCTCGGAGACCGCGTGGTGGCGGTCGTCGTGGCTGTGCGGGTCGGAGCGCAGGATGCCGAGGCCGGTCCCGGCGACGGCCTTGAGGACCTCCTCGCCCTCGTGCTCGACCAGGTCGTACTCGCGGTAGCCGAGGAAGGTGAAGTGGTCGTCGGCGAGCCAGCGCATCAGCTCCCAGGCCTCGCCGACCTCCTGCTCGGCCAGGCCGGCCGGGGGCTCCTCGGCGAGTTCGTCGGCCAGGCGCAGCGCGCTGTCGCGCATCTTGGCCCAGTCCTCGACGACCTCGCGGACGTCGCCGAGCACGCGGCGCAGGTTGGTCTCGATGGTGCGCAGGTCGTCGCGGTCGGTCTCGCGGTCGATCTCGATGTGCATCCACGACTCGACGGTCGCGTCGGCGGGCCACTCGGTGCCGGCGGCCTGGCTGCGGGAGCAGGCGTCGACGTCCAGGATCTCCAGCAGCTTGCCGGTGATGTCACGGCGGACGACCAGCTGGGGGTGGACGACGAGGTGGATCGCGCGGTCCTGGCGGGACAGCTCGTTGGTGACGGAGTCGACCAGGAAGGGCATGTCGTCGGTGACGACCTCGACCACGGTGTGGCCGCAGGACCAGCCGTTCTCCTCGACCGAGGGGGTGTGGACCCGCACCTCGGCGGTGCCCTGGGGGCGCTTGAGACCCAGGCGGTAGTGGGAGGCGGCCGCGCCGTACACGTCGACCGGGTCGAGGTCGACCAGGTCCTCGGGCGCGGTGTGGAGGTAGTAGTGGTGCAGGTACGCGGTCAGAGCGCCGTTGCTCAGACCCTCCCCCGGCGCCGCTCCCCCCACCTGGCTGTTCTCAGCGGCTGCGGCTGCCTTCTTGAGCAGTTCGGCCTTGGCTGCGTCCAGCTTGGTCTGCATGACTTCTTGGCTCCTGTCGCGCGCCGTTGCGTGACTCGGTGGTGTGTGGATGTACACCGACGGGTCGCTCGCAATCCTGCCGCACCGTCCGACTGAAAGGGGCTCATGGCACGCATGAAACGCCCTCCCAGCGGGTAGGACGACTCGTTCGTCCTGCAAGCCACCCGACGACGCCAGCCAGCCTAACCGGATCAATCGAAGGTGCACAGGGACAGGGAGGCGCAAACCCGCAGGATGTCGGGTCCGTCCTGGACACCATGTCCAAACCGGAGCGCCGTGTTCGCTTTCAGCCCATATGTGGGTACCCGTGGTGGGTCGGCGGGACGAAGGTCTCCTTGATCGCCCGGGCCGAGGTCCAGCGCAGCAGGTTCTGGGCGGCGCCCGCCTTGTCGTTGGTCCCGGAGGCCCGGGACCCGCCGAAGGGCTGCTGGCCGACCACGGCGCCGGTGGGTTTGTCGTTGATGTAGAAGTTTCCGGCGGTGAAGCGCAGTTCCTCCACGGCCTGGGCGATGGCGTGACGGTCCTGTGCAATCACCGAGCCGGTCAGGCCGTACGGGGCCCCCGAGTCGACCCGGCGGAGCGCGTCGTCCCAGCGGGAGTCCTCGTAGACGTGGATCGCGAGGATCGGGCCGAAGTACTCGGTGCGGAAGATCTCGCCCCGGTGGTCGGAGGAGACCAGCACGGTCGGCCGGACGAACCAGCCGATCGCGTCGTCGTACTGGCCGCCGGCCACCAGCTCGACGGTCGGATCGGCCTTGGCCCGCTCGATGGCGCCCCGGTTCTTCTCGAACGCGCGCTTGTCGATCAGGGCGCCCATGAAGTTGGACAGGTCGGTGACGTCGCCCACCGTCAGGGCGTCCACCTCGGCCAGGAAGTCGTCCTTGATCCTCAGCCAGAGGCTGCGCGGCAGGTAGGCGCGGGAGAGCGCCGAGCACTTCTGGCCCTGGTACTCGAAGGCGCCGCGGATCATCGCGGTCCTCAGGATCTCCGGGTCGGCCGAGCGGTGGGCCAGCAGGAAGTCCTTGCCGCCGGTCTCGCCGACGATCCTCGGGTAGCTGCGGTAGCCGCCGATGTTGGCGCCGATCGTCTGCCAGAGCGACTGGAAGGTGGCGGTGGAGCCGGTGAAGTGCAGCCCGGCGAACGCCGGGTCGGCGAGCGCCACCGGGGAGACCTGCAGGCCGTCGCCGGTGACCAGGTTGATCACCCCGGGCGGCAGGCCGGCCGCCTCCAGCAGCCGCATCAGGTGGTACGCGGCCAGGGTCTGGGTCGGCGCGGGCTTCCAGACCACGGTGTTGCCCAGTAGCGCGGGGGCGGTCGGCAGGTTCCCGGCGATCGCGGTGAAGTTGAACGGGGTGATCGCGTAGACGAAACCTTCCAGCGGGCGGTGGTCGACCCGGTTCCACACCCCCGGGGAGGAGAACGGCTGGTCCGCCAGGATCTGCCGGGCGAAGTGGACGTTGAACCGCCAGAAGTCGATCAGCTCGCAGGCCGAGTCGATCTCGGCCTGCTGCGCGGTCTTGGACTGGCCGAGCATCGTCGCCGCGTTGAGCGTCTCCCGCCAGGGCCCGGCCAGCAGCTCGGCGGCGCGCAGGAAGACCGCCGCCCGGTCGTCGAAGGAGAGCGAGCGCCACTGCGGCCCGGCCGCCAGCGCCGCGTCCACCGCCGCCCGGGCGTCCTCCCGGGTGGCGTTGCCGAACACGCCCAGCTTGGCGGCGTGGTGGTGCGGCTGGACGACGTCGATCCGCTCACCGCCGCCGAAGCGCTGCTCGCCGCCGATGGTCATCGGCAGCGGGATCTGCTCGGCCGCCAGCTCGTCCAGCCGCCGCACCAGCCGGTCCCGCTCCGGGCTGCCGGGCGCGTACGTCCGCACCGGCTCGTTGACCGGGGTGGGCACCTCGGTGACTGCGTCGATGGGCATGGCGGCTCCGTCCTGGCTCTACCGGTGTCAGTCCAGCCTGACCAGGCCCGGGCGGATCCGCCCGCCCAGACACGCCAACGGCGGACGTGGCGCCCGCCACGTCCGCCGTCGCGAACACTCAGCCCGTGATGCTGCCCGCCAGCTCGACCGCCTCGGCCAGGGTGTCCACCACCGGGACGCCGACCGGCTCCAGCTTCTCCCGGGTGTGCGAGCCGCCGGTGTACAGCACCGCGTGGGCGCCCGCGTGCAGCGCCGCCAGGGCGTCGTCCGCGGCGTCGCCGATCAGCACCGTGCGGGCCGGGTCGACCTGCTCACCGAGCGCGGCCAGGTGCCTCGTCAGCAGCTCCGCCTTCTGGCCGCCGGAGGGGCCGCTGCGGCCGTCCACCCGCAGGAAGCTGCCGGTCAGGCCGAAGGAGTCGACCAGCGGCACCAGCTTGTCGTGCACGTACATCGACAGCAGGGACTGGCTGTGCCCGGCCGCCTGCCAGCCCGCCAGCAGCTCGGGCACGCCCTCGGTCAGGCCGCAGGCGAGGCTGAGCTCGCGGTAGCGGTCCTGGAAGGCGTCGTCCAGTCGCAGCCACTCCTCCTGGGAGGGCATCCGGCCGAGCAGGCGCTCGTAGAAGCGGGGGATCGGGATCTCGTACTGCTCGCGGTACTGCTGCATGGTCATCGGCCCGACGCCGATGGTCGCGAACGCGGCGTTGCTCGCGCCGAGGACCGCGTCCATGTCGTGGAAGAGGGTGCCGTTCCAGTCCCAAACGATGTGAGTGCGCACGGGGCGAAACGGTAACCCGGACGGCCGACACGCCGGTAGGACGGGGCTCACTCAGGCCAGCAGGGACGGGATCTCCTGGGTCGCGTACCAGAGCAGGTCGTGGTCCTCGGCGCCGTCCACGGTGAACTGGGCGTCCTGGTCGCCCGCGTCGGCCGCGGCCACCGCCGCCACCGCCGCCGCGACGTCCTCGACCACCTCGTCGTCGGCCACGTCCGCGTGCACCGAGGCGGCCTTCGCCAGCTTCACCGGGCCGGCGAGCACCACCCGGCCGAGCGAGGCCTGGTCCTGGTACTCGTCGCCGGGGAAGGGCTTCACGGCCGAGTCGGCCACGTCCAGCGCCACCACCACGCGCCGGCGCGGGGCGTCCGGGTCGGCCGCCAGCAGCCGCAGCGAGGACTGCGCGGCCCGGTTCAGCGCCGCGTACTCCAGCTCCTCCAGGTCGTCGCTGACGTACCACTCGCGCAGCGCGGGCGTCACGGCGTACGCCGCGGACTGCTCCAGGGCGCCGCCCTCGTGCGCCGCCGCCAGGCCGGTCAGGGTGGTGGGCACGTACACGCGCATCGGTGGCACTCTCCGGTTCGTCCAGCGGGGGTTCCAGCGGGGGGTTCGTCCAGCGGCACAGCATCCAGCGCCCCAAGAATAAGCTCCGCCGGACCGCCCGTGATCACCTCGGGCCCGGTCCGCGCTCGGCGGCCAGCGCCTCCCGGCTGGACCGCAGGCCGCTCTCCAGCACCTCACCGCGGCGGGCCGGGTCCATCAGGTTCGGGCCCATCACCGCCAGGTCGGCCAGGGTCGGCGCGAGCAGCCGCACCCGCACGCCCTCGGCCCGCAGCAGCGTGGCCTCCCGCAGCAGCTGCCGGGTCACCGCCCGGCGGTAGCGGCTGACCAGCTGGGCCAGCACGCCGCGCGGGCGGTCCCGGGCCCGCCACTCGCGCAGCGCGGCCCGGGTGCCGCGGCCGCCGGAGCGCTCGGCCCGCGGGCCCAGCCGCAGCGCCATCGGGGCCAGCACGTACACCTCGTCCAGGCCGCGGCCGAGCAGCAGGTCGGCGTTGGTGGCGGACCAGCAGCCGCCGTCCACGTACGCCGAGCCGTTCACCCGCACCGGCGCGAACCAGCCGGGGATGGCGCAGGAGGCCATCACGGCGTCGGCCACCGCGACGTCGGGGGCCTGCGGGTCGCCGAAGACCACCCGGTGGCCGCTGCGGTAGTCCACCGCGGCCACCCGCAGCGGCGCGGCGGCCGCGCTCGGCGCCACCCCCGCCGCAGCGGGGGCCGAGCCGTCCGGCGCCGGCCAGCCGCCCGGGCCGAACAGCCCGCGCACCAGCTCGCCGACCGGCGCCAGCGAGCCGCGGCCGTGCGGCGCCATCGCCGAGACCATGGTCAGCAGCGGGTACTCGCGCGGATGCCGGACGGCGTCCCGCAGCAGGTCGGGCGAGCCGATCCCGGCGCGCGGGCGGGGCGGCAGCGCGCCGCCCGCCGCCGTGTCGTAGTCGAAGGCCACCCCGGCCAGCGGGCCCTCGGTGATCGGCAGGCCGCGCTGGTGGTCGCGCAGTTGTTCGGGGTGCACGCCCCCGGCCAGCAGCGCGGACAGGATCGCGCCCGCCGAGGTGCCGAGCAGCACGTCCGCCTCGCCCGGCCGGTGGCCGGTGGCCTCCTCGACGGCGCACAGCGCGCCGACCGTCCAGGCCGCGCCGAGCATTCCGCCCCCGCCCAGCACCAGGCCGCGCCGGGGCGCGCCGCCGGCGCTCGAGCCCTGCGCCGCCGCCGTCCGTGAGGTCATCCCGGCTGTCGTCATCCTGGCCGCCCGTCGTCGTTGGGAGCGGGTCAGGCTATCGATGGTGCGCGGGGACGGACGGGCGGCGCAACGGGAGCCCGGCCCCGAACCACCCGGTCCGCCGTATCCGGGCGTCCCCTTTCGGGCCGTACGGCCCGTCCCCGCACGTCAATCCGGCGCCGCCGGGATGCGGGCCGGGCCCGTCGCCGCACTGGGCGCCTCACCCGGATAGGTGAACTTCGCGCCGGACTCCGGGCCGCTCGAAAACGCGTTGCCGCCACGCCCGGGCCGCCGCCAGCCTGGGCCCGTCCGTACCCGCACCACCCTTACCGGGAGCCATCCGTGACCGCGCAGCTCAGCAACCAGCTCACCGCCCGTCCGCACCGTCGCGACCGCGCCTCCGGCGGCTGCGACCCGGCCGGGCGCCGTCCGCGCCACCCGCGCGCCGCCTGCACCGCGGCCGCCGGAGCCGGGGCCGCCGCGGCCACCGGCGCGGCCCGTCACGACGCCGGGGCGCTCGCCACCCGCTTCGCCCACCAGCTGGTCGAGGTGCTCACCGGCGCCCGGCCCGCCGGCCAGCTGATGCGGCACACCAGCCTGGACGGCTACGGGCAGCTCGCCTCGCTGGTCCGGGCCGGTGCGCTGCGCCGCGGCGGCCCCGCCGGCCGGCCCCGGCTCGGCCCGGTGCACGACCGGTCACCCTCGCCCGACGCCGTCGAGGCCTGCGTCCGGGTCGACCTCGGCCGGCGGCACCACATGGTGGCCTTCCGGCTGGAGCAGCGCGGCCCGGCCGGCCAGTGGCAGTGCACCGCCGTGGAGGCCCGATGACGACCACGGCGCACCGGACGGCGCAGGGCGCCGCCCCGGTCCGGGAGCGGCGCCCTGTGCGGCGTGCTGCGAGGGGCTCAGCCCTTGCGGCGGCGGCCCTTGGCGGCCTTGGCGGCCTTGCGCCGCTCGGCCCGGGTCATCCCGTCGCCGTCGTCCTCCGGCACGGCGTCCTCGAAGTCACCTTCGACCACACCGCCGCCGACCTCCTCCGAAGGGGCCGTGTAGTGCAGCCGCTGCGGCTTCGGGGCCTCCAGGCCCTTGGCCTTGATCTCCGGGCGGGCGGCGTCCTTCTCCAGCTTCTCGAGCAGCACCTCGGCGTCCGCCACCGGCACCTCCTCGACCTGCTGCTCGACCTGGACCTCCAGGTTGAACAGGTAGGCGACGGACTCCTCCTTGATGCCCTCCATCATCGCGGTGAACATGTCGAAGCCCTCGCGCTGGTACTCGACCAGCGGGTCGCGCTGCGCCATGGCCCGCAGGCCGATGCCCTCCTGGAGGTAGTCCATCTCGTAGAGGTGCTCGCGCCAGCGCCGGTCCAGCACCGACAGCACGACGCGGCGCTCCAGCTCGCGCAGGATCTCCTCGCCGAGCTGGTCCTCGCGGACGCCGTACTGGGCCTGGATGTCCTCCTGGACGACCTTGATCAGGAAGTCCGGGGTCAGGCCGGACGGACCGCCGACCTCCTCCTCCAGCTCCGCCAGGTCCAGGGTGATCGGGTAGAGCTGCTTGAACGCGGTCCAGAGCTTGTCGAGGTCCCAGTCGTCCTCGAAGCCCTCGCCGGTGGCCGCCCGGACGTAGGCCTCGACGGTGTCGTCCATGAAGTGGCCGACCTGCTCCTGCAGGTCCTCGCCCTCCAGCACGCGGCGGCGCTCGCCGTAGATGACCTCGCGCTGCCGGTTGAGCACCTCGTCGTACTTCAGGACGTTCTTGCGGATCTCGAAGTTCTGCTGCTCGACCTGGGTCTGCGCGGAGGCGATCGCGCGGGTGACCATCTTGGACTCGATCGGCACGTCCTCGGGCACGTTGGCCATCGAGAGCACGCGCTCGACCATGCCGGCCTTGAACAGGCGCATCAGGTCGTCGCCCAGCGACAGGTAGAAGCGGGACTCGCCCGGGTCGCCCTGACGGCCGGAGCGGCCGCGCAGCTGGTTGTCGATCCGGCGGGACTCGTGCCGCTCGGTGCCGAGGACGTAGAGGCCGCCGGCCTCCTTGACCTCGTCCTGCTCGGCCTTGACCGAGGCCTTGGCCTTCTCCAGCGCGGCCGGGAACGCGGCCTCGTACTCCTCCGGGGTGTCGGTGGGAGTCAGCCCGCGCTGCGCCAGCTCGGCGGCGGCCAGGTGGTCGGCGTTGCCGCCGAGCATGATGTCGGTGCCGCGGCCTGCCATGTTGGTGGCGACGGTGACGGCGCCCTTGCGGCCGGCCTGCGCGACGATCTGGGCCTCGCGCTCGTGGTGCTTGGCGTTCAGCACCTCGTGCGGGATGCCGCGCTTGCGCAGCTCCTGCGACAGGTACTCGGACTTCTCGACCGACACGGTGCCGACCAGCACCGGCTGGCCCTTCTCGTGCTTCTCGGCGATGTCCTCGACCACGGCGGCGAACTTGGCCGGCTCCGACTTGTAGATCAGGTCGGGCTGGTCGATGCGCAGCGGCGGCTTGTTGGTCGGGATCGGCACCACGCCGAGCTTGTAGATCTGGTGGAACTCGGCGGCCTCGGTGGTACCGGTACCGGTCATGCCCGCCAGCTTGTCGTACAGGCGGAAGAAGTTCTGCAGGGTGATGGTGGCCAGGGTCTGGTTCTCGTTCTGGACCTCCACCCCCTCCTTGGCCTCGATCGCCTGGTGCATGCCCTCGTTGTAGCGGCGGCCGGCCAGGATGCGGCCGGTGTGCTCGTCGACGATCATGACTTCGCCGTTCATGACGACGTAGTCCTTGTCCTTCTTGTACAGCTCCTTGGCCTTGATGGCGTTGTTCAGGAAGCCGACGAGCGGGGTGTTCACCGACTCGTAGAGGTTGTCGATGCCGAGGTAGTCCTCGACCCGGGTGACACCCTCCTCCAGGACGCCGACGGTGCGCTTCTTCTCGTCGACCTCGTAGTCGCGGTCGATCTTCAGGCGCAGCACCAGCTTGGCGAAGTCGGCGTACCACTTGGTCGCCTGGTCCGCCGGGCCGGAGATGATCAGCGGGGTGCGGGCCTCGTCGATGAGGATCGAGTCGACCTCGTCGACGACCGCGAAGTTGTGGCCGCGCTGGACGAGTTCGTCCTTCGACCAGGCCATGTTGTCGCGCAGGTAGTCGAAGCCGAACTCGTTGTTCGTGCCGTACGTGATGTCCATCGCGTACTGGAGCTTGCGCTCGGCGGGCGTCATGTTGGCCAGGATCACGCCGACTTCGAGGCCGAGGAAGCGGTGCACCCGGCCCATCCACTCCGAGTCGCGCTCGGCGAGGTAGTCGTTGACGGTGATCAGGTGGACGCCCTTGCCGGTCAGCGCGTTCAGGTACGCGGGCAGGGTGCCGACCAGGGTCTTGCCCTCACCGGTGCGCATCTCGGCGACGTAGCCGAAGTGCAGGGCCGCGCCACCCATGAGCTGGACGTCGTAGTGCCGCTGGCCGAGCACGCGCTTGGCGGCCTCGCGGACGGTGGCGAACGCCTCGGGGAGGATGTCGTCCAGGGTCTCGCCGTCGGCGAGCCGCTGCTTGTACTCGTCGGTCAGCGCGCGCAGCTCGGCGTCGGTGAGGTTGACGAAGTCCTCTTCGATGGAGTTGACCTGGGCAGCAATCCGCTGCAGCTTGCGAAGGATCTTGCCTTCGCCGGCGCGCAGGATCTTGTCGAAGACGGACACTTGAGCGGGCTCCTTGCCTGTATTGGCACTGGACGACTGCACGGCGGGTCCACCCCACCGCACGGGCCATCGTATGCGAGGAGTCCAATGCGCCGGGAGGTGCGTCAGCACGGTATTCCCGTGTCACCCGCGCGTGCACATGGATCGATAGCACCGTCCACCGGGACAAAACGGTCGACGAGCCCGGGAGTTGGCCTCTCATGCGGATGGCCGCCTTCCTCCTCGGGGGAAATAATCCGCCCATGGAAGAAGCGCGGAGCGAACTCGTCACCCTCACCACCGACCGCCTCGTCCTGCGGGCCCCGCGGGAGTCGGACGTCGACGCGATCTTCGCGGCCTGCCAGGACGAGGAGATCCAGCGCTGGACGGTCGTCCCCGTCCCCTACCGCCGCGAGGACGCCGAGTTCTTCGTCCGCACCCTGGCGCCCGAGGGGCGGGCCGCCGGCGCCGAGTTCATCTGGTGCGTGGTCGAACGCGGCACCGGACGCCTGGTCGGCGCCCAGGCGGTCACCCGCCAGGCCGGCGACCCGGCCGCCGGCTCGGTCGGCTGGTGGACGGCGAAGGAGCAGCGCGGCCGCGGCTACACCGTCGAGGCGGCCCGCGCGGTCGCCCGCTGGGCGCTCACCGACCTCGGCCTGCGCCGCCTCCAGTGGCTCGCCTACGTCGGCAACGAGGGCTCGCGCGCGGTCGCCGAGCGGGTCGGCTACCGCCACGAGGGCACCCTGCGGTCCTACGCCGACCAGCGCGGCGTCTTCCGGGACGCCTGGATCGCCTCGCTGCTCCCCGCCGACCTGGACTGAGCGCCCGGTCCGCACCCCGGCCACCCCGCCCGCGGCCCGCTGTCAGTCCCCCCGATTACGCTCGCCGGCATGACCGCCGCCGCTGCCGACCACACCCCCGTCGCCGTCCTGGGCGCCGACGACGCCCGCCGGATCGCCCTGCGCGCCCAGGGGCTGCTGGGCGCGCCCGACCGCCGGGCCGGGGTGCGCGGGGTGCTGCGGCACCTGGGCGCCGTCCAGTTGGACACCATCTCGGTACTGGCCCGCTCGCACGAGCTGGTGCCGTACGCGCGGCTCGGCGCGGTCGGCCGCCCGGCGGTCGAGGCGGCGTACTGGGGCGCGGGCGGCAGCTTCGAGTACTGGTCGCACGCGGCCTGCGTCCTACCGGTCGAGGAGTGGCCGCTGTTCGCCTTCCGGCGCCGGCACTACCGCGACCGCGGCCACCTCTGGGGCCACCAGGTCGCGCCCGCGACGTACCGGGCGGTGCTCGACAAGCTGCGTGCCGAGGGGCCGTTGACCTCCACCGAGCTGGGCGGGGCCAAGCGGACCGCCGAGTGGTGGGACTGGTCCGACACCAAGATCGCGGTCGAACGGGCGCTGGCCTTCGGAGACGTGGTCTGCACCGAGCGCCGGAGCTGGAAGCGGGTCTACGCGCTGGCCGAACAGGCGGTCCCCGAGGCCCTGTTCGGCCAGGACCGCTCCGACGAGGAGTGCGTGCGCACCCTGGTGGCCCAAGCCGGCGCCGCGCTCGGCGTGGCCACCCGGGCCGACCTGCTGGACTACCACCGGCTGCGCGCCGAGCAGTTGGACCCGGTGCTCGCGGACAGCGGCCTGGTCCCGGTGCAGGTGGCCGGCTGGGGCCCGGACGGCACCCGGGCGGCGGCCTGGGCCGATCCGGCCGCGCTCGCCACCGCCCCGCGCGGGCGCCACCGCACCACGCTGCTCTCGCCGTTCGACTCACTGGTCTGGGACCGCGCCCGCACCGAACGGATCTTCGGCATGACGCACCGACTGGAGGCCTACACGCCCAAGCACAAGCGGGTGCACGGCTACTTCGCGATGCCACTGCTGGCCGGCGGCCGGCTGGTCGGCCGGGTCGACCCGGCCCGGGAGGGCCGCACCCTGGTCGCCCGGCAGGTCTCGCTGACCGGCGACCGCGGCGGTGCCCGGCACCTCGAGGCGCTGGCCGCCGCACTGCGCGAGGCGGCCGCCTGGGTCGACTGCCAGGACGTGCGGGTCGAGGCGCTGCACGACGAACGGCTGCGCCCGGCCCTGGAGAAGCTGCTCACGGAATAGGGCTCGTCAGACAAGCCCTGGGCCGGCGGCGCGCACCGCTCATCCTATTTCGAGGATCTTCTCCCGCATCGCGTACACCACGGCCTCCATCCTGGAATGCAGTTGGAGCTTCTCCAGGATGTTGCGGACGTGGTTCTTCACGGTGTTCTCGCTGATGAACAGCTCCTTGGCGATCTCCCGGTTGTTCATTCCGGTCGCCACCAGTTTCAGCACCTCCAGCTCCCGGTCGGTGAGCCGGGGCGCGGGCACCAGGTCCCGGTCGTCGGAGCGCCGCTGGATCATCGACTTGAACTCGGTGAGCAGCTTGGAGGCCATCGACGGGCTGATCTGCGACTGCCCGTCGGCGACCGCGCGGATCGCGGTGGCGACCTCGTCGGTGGAGATCTCCTTGAGCAGGTAGCCGGTGGCCCCCGCCTTGATCGCCTCGTAGAGGTCGGCCTCCTCGTCGCTTATCGTCAACATGATGATCTTGGTGCTGGGTGCCACGTCCTTGATCGCGGTGCAGGCCTCGATCCCGCTGCGGCGCGGCATCCGGACGTCCATCAGGATGATGTCGGGCAGCAGGTCGGCGGCCTTCAGCACGGCCTCGGCGCCGTCCCCGGCCTCGCCGACCACCTTGATGTCCGGCTCCTCGGCGAGCACGATCTCCAGCCCCCGGCGGAACAGGGCGTGGTCGTCCACCACCAGGACGCGGATCGGCTCACCCCGGTGCGGCGCGTACGCGGGTCCCTCCTCCGGCCCCGGTGGCAGTCCGGTGACCGGTCCCGCTGCGGGCCCCAGCCCGAAGTGATCCCCCATCCGCTCCTCCCCCTTCGCGGGTCAACGTGCGCCCAATCATTCCACGCCTCGCCGTCGCCGCGGTCACCCTCCGATGCTGATTCCCCCGCATCGGGTGACCCCGGAACGCAACGGATCCGAGCACCGTTCGAACCCGTCCCACCGGTCGCGTCCGAAACGGGCGGAACGCCCCGAAACGCCGGTGACCCCGGCGGAAGCCGCCGGGGTCACCGCTCCGTCATTGCCGTCGGGAGGACGGTCAGTCCTCGTCGTCGGACCGGCCGATCGCACCGCCCGCGCCACTGGCCACGCCGGCCGTCATGTCCGGCTGCACGTGGATGACGCCGTAGTGGTAGCCGTGCCGGCGGTAGACGACGCTCGGCAGGCCGCTGTCCTTCTCCACGAAGAGGTAGAAGTCGTGGCCGACCAGCTCCATCTCGTAGAGCGCCTGGTCCAGCGCCATGGGGGCGGCCGAGTGCGTCTTCTCCCGGACCACCAGCGGGCCTTCGCCCTCCACTTCCAGGGATCCCATCATGGTCTTGCGGACGGCCCCGTTGGTCTCGCCCTCGTGCGCCGTCGTGGTCGGCAGCGCGGCCAGGGCCGCGGTCGCCTCGGCGACGCTGATCGGCGAGCGGTTCGTACCGCCCTTGTGCACCCGGCGCCGGTCCGCGGACTTGCGCAGCTGCGCGTCGAGCTTCGCCGAGGCCAGGTCGAGCGCCGCGTACGGGTCGGCGGCGGCGGCTTCGGCCCGGATCACCGGGCCCCGGGTACGAAGAGTGATCTCCACGCGGTCCGACCGGTCGGCCTGCCGCGGGTTGTGCTCCTTGGACACCTCGACGTCGAGGCTGATCACCTTGCCGTCGAACTTCTGGACCTTCTCCAGCTTCTCGGCCACGTGCTCGCGGAACCTCTTGGGCACCTCGGTCTTGCGGCCCTTGACGACGATGTCCACGCAGAACTCCGATCCCTCGTGCTGACGCCGATCCGGGTGCTACCGGACCGGACTGAGCTCCAGCTGGACCAGCCCATCCACTGCCGGCCCCCGCCCCCGCCGCCAGCGGCGGGAACGACTGGCCCTCATTCCACTTCCTCCCCATCAGGGACGGTTGAAACCCCCTGGAGCCTTATCGAACACCTCACAGGGAGTTTTCGCCTCCCCAGGCGCGATGGGGGGTATGACCCGATACTGCGGGCAGGCGGTCAAACTGTTGCACCCTGTCTACCCTCCTGTGGGTGAAGTAAGGGTAAATACCTGGACAACACCCCCCCATACGGCGCATCCTTTGCTGACTCTCCGTGCCTGCCGCCGCCAGGAGCAGCCGTGCCGCCGTCCTCCTCCCCCGCCCGTCCGCCGTCCGCACCGACACCGTTCGGCCACGCACTGGCCGGGCTGCTGGACGTCCTGCTGCCCGCGAACTGCGCGGGCTGCGGCGCCGAACGCACCCAGCTCTGCCCGGCCTGCCGGCACGCCCTGGCCGACGTCCGTCCCGGCCCCACCCTGCTGCCCTGGGCGCACGCCGCCGCGCCGTACACCGACCCGGTGCGGCAACTGCTGCTCGCGCACAAGGAGCGCGGCGCGCTGCGGCTGGCCGGGCCGCTCGGCGAGGCGCTCGGACGGGCGGTGCGCTCCGCCCTGGGGGCGCAGGTCGGGGCCGCGCCGCTGCTGCTGGTCCCGATGCCCTCGGCCCGGGCGGCCGTGCGCGCCCGCGGCCACGACCCGACGCTGCGGCTGGCCGGGGCCGCCGCCCGGTCGCTGCGCCGGGCCGGCCTGGACGCCCGGGCCGCGCCGCTGCTGCGGCACGCCCGTCCGGTCGCCGACCAGACCGGCCTGAACGCCGTCGAGCGGCGGCGCAACCTGCACGGCGCGCTCACCGTCCTGCCGCGCGCCCGCCGCGGTCTGGCCGGCCGTCAGCCGGTGCTGGTGGACGACCTGGTGACCACCGGGGCGAGCCTGGCCGAGGCGGCCCGGGCGCTGGCCGACGCCGGACTGCCCGCCCGCGCCGCCGCGACGGTCGCGGCCACCGCCGTCCAGCCCGTGGAGTGAGACCCCGCCGACCCCACCGACCCCGCGTCAGCCGCGCCCGACGGTCAGCCCGCGTAGAAGTACGAGCGGGCCTTGTCCACCAACTGGGCTTCCCGCCACTGGTTGTTGACCAGCCGGTAGACCGTCCCGCCCGCCACCGCGAGCACCGGCCACGGCTGCGCCAGGAGGTACCCGCGGGACTCCGCGGCCGAGATCGACTGCGGGGAGGACGGCAGGCCGTTGCCGGTCTGCAGCTGACTGTCCGTGGTCTGCGAGCCGTCGGTGCTGATGTAGTACAGCTGCTGGGGGCGGTCGGCCTCCTTGCCGAGCACCAGCAGCTGGTCGGTCTCCGCCCAGGACACCGAGGCGACGTCGGTGAGCGAGGGGGCCGCCCGGCGCACCCCGGTGATCCGCACGGTCGGCGCCTCCGGGGTGCCGCCGCGCTCCACCCGTCCGAACCTGAGTGAACTGCCCGCCACGCCGGGCGACTTGACCACCAGGGCGATCCGAGCGCCGTCCGAGGAGATCTTCAGTGCCTGCACCGTCTCCCCGGGCAGGCTGTCGACCGCCACGGTGTACGTCTTGTTGCCGCGCACCATGACCACCCGCGGGGCCTGCGGGTTGCGGTCCACCACCCAGAGGTCGCCGCGGCCGTCCCAGGTGGGCGAGGTGAGGCCGTCGTCCTTGGCGCCGGCCTTCACCGGCGAGCTGAGCACCGGCTCGGGCATCGCGACCGTGTTGGCCGACAGCGGCACCGTGTAGAGCTGGTGGCCGTCGTCCGTGAGCGCGGCGGCCTGGGAGCCGTCCCGGCTGACCGCGACGGTGCCCAGCTGGGGCGCGCCGTTCGCGCGGGGCTTGCCGAGCACCCCGGGCACCGGGTCGCCGCTGTGCCCCTCGTCGGCTTCCATCAGCACGCCGTTGTCGGCACGCTGGTAGTACTGCTGCGGGGGCACCGGCCCGGCCAGCGCGCCGGGGCCGACGGCCGAGCCGTCGCTGCGGCTGGCCGTGCAGGAGCCGCGCTGCCCCTTCAGTTCCAGCCGGTCGACCTGCCCCTTGCCCTGGTCGGCGAAGGTGTAGAAGAGCTGGGTCGCCATCCGGCGGCAGGCCGTCGGATCGCCCAGGTCGGGCCCGCCGAGCTGCACGTGGGCGACCCGGCTGTCGTCGAGGGTCACCTTGTCGACCGTGCTCCCGCTCGGGAAGGCCGTCCGGGCCACCGGCGCGAGCCAGGTCGAGGGCCCGGCGACCAGGGCCTTGGCGGCCGCGGTCAGCGGGTCGACCCGGCGCCGCAGGTAGATCGGGTCGGCGACCAGCACGTCCTGGCCACCGTTGCCGGAGGCGGGCGCGGACGGGTCCGGGGCGGTGTAGAAGAAGCGCTCGACCTGCCGGAAGCTGTTCCGGAAGTTGGCCTCGTTCATGATCACGCCGGGCGGCAGCTTGTCGATCCGCCACTCGCCCTTCTCCCGGACGAAGGTGAAGTCGAAGGAGTTGACGTTCTGCCCCCCGGCCACCAGCGAGTACGAGTGCTTCTCGTCGACCGTGGCCACCAGCTGCCCGGACACCGTCTCGGAGTAGACGCCGTCCGCGTCGGTGACCACCTGGTCGGTCGGGATCTGCGTGGCGGAGAGCACCCGGATCTCCGCCTCCGGGTTCCAGCTCGCGGCGGCGCGCTCGGTGAGGTACTTGCGCGCGGTGTCGAAGCCCTCGTCGGCGGTCACCGCGTCCAGGAACCCGGTCAGCAGCTCGCGCGGCTCGGCGCCCTTGCCGGGCGCCACCGGGAAGACCCTGGCCTGCAGGTTCTTGTCGGCCGAGCCCTGCGACAGCTCCACCTTGGTGATGCCGCCGGAGTCCGGCATGGCCGCGCAGCCGCTCGCCACCAGGGCGCCGAGCAGCACACCGGCCACCGCCACGAGCCGTGGCTCAGTCCTGTTGCTCGTCCTTCGCACGCTGCGACCCCTCCAGGTCCGTCCCACCCGTCGCGTCCGGTTCCGCCGTCCGCTGTGCCACCGACGGCCGTCCCGGCGTCGGGTCCACCATGACCTGGGCGCCGGTGGCGCCGTAACCGGCCGCCGTCCGCACGTCCGAGGGGTCCGAGCGCGGCCCCTCCGGCAGTCGGCTCCGGCTCAGCCCGGGGCCGATGTTCAGCACCCCGCCGAGCCCGCTGCCCAGCCCGTTGCCGGCCCCTTCCGGCGGCTCGGTCTGCTCCTCGGCGGCGGTCATCGCCGTCGAGCCGGCCGGAGCGATCGCCCGGCGGTACGGCGTGCCGTACGCGCCCAGGCCCCGGTTGTTGCGGGAGTCCTCCGGCTCCAGCCGGAACGGCGCCCGGTTGATCTCGCCGCCGCGGGTGCGCGGCAGAGTGAGCCGGAAGTGCGAGCCGCCGCCGGGCTCGCCCCAGGCCTGGAGCCAGCCGCCGTGCAGATGGGCGTCCTCGACCGCGATGGACAGGCCCAGGCCGGTGCCGCCGGTGGTGCGCACCCGGGACGGGTCCGCCCGCCAGAAGCGGTGGAACACCCGGGACGCCTCGCCCGGCTTGAGGCCGATGCCGTAGTCGCGCACGCCGACCGCGACCGCGCCGTCCGCCGAGCCCAGCCGGACCACCACGTCACGGCCCTCGCCGTGCTCCAGCGCGTTGACCACCAGGTTGCGCAGGATGCGCTCGATCCGGCGGGAGTCCACCTCGGCCAGCACCGGCTCGCCGTCGCCGCGGATCACCACGGTGCTGCCCTTGGCCTGGGCCAGCGGATCGGCGGCCTCCACCACCCGGGCGACGATCTCGCGCAGGTCGACCGGCTCGGCGTCCAGGATCGCGGCGCCGGCGTCGAAGCGGCTGATCTCCAGCAGGTCGGCCAGCAGCGACTCGAAGCGGTCCAGCTGACCCTGCAGCAGCTCCGCCGAGCGGGCCGCCATCGGGTCCAGGTCCTCGCGGCTGTCGTAGATCAGGTCGGCGGCCATCCGGACCGTGGTCAGCGGGGTGCGCAGCTCGTGCGAGACGTCCGAGACGAAGCGCCGCTGCACCCGGGACAGTTCCTCCAGCTGGCGGATCTGCGCCTGCAGGGCGTTGGCCATCCGGTTGAACGACTCCCCGAGGCGGGCGATGTCGTCCGTCCCGGTCACCTTCATCCGCTCTTCCAGGTGCCCGTCGGCGAGCCGCTCGGAGATGCCGGCCGCCATCCGCACCGGGGTGACCACCTGGCGCACCACGACCCAGGCGATGCCGCCCATCAGGATCACCACGAACACGCCGGCGGTCGCCAGGGTGCCGGTGATCAGGTTGAGGGTGTCGGTCTCCTGGCCGAAGGAGAACACGTAGAACAGCTGGTAGCTGGTGTTGGCCGGGCCGACGAACTGCATGCCGAGGGCCAGCCCGGGCTCGCTCTTGCCGCCGGCCTCGGGCGAGCGGTGGATCCGGGTCGGCTGGTCGAACATCTGGCCGGGCTCTTCGTAGAGCTTGGCGCGCAGGGTGTCCGGGATGCTGCTGGGCTGGATGTCGCCCGAGTAACGCGGTGCGAAGCCGGCGCTGTCCGGGACGACCGTCCCGGTACCGGGGGCCATCGCGATCACCGAGTAGACCGTCTGCCCGCTCGCGGCGAGGTCGTTGACCTGGCGCAGCAGCCAGGTGCCGGTCTCGCCGGTGCTCGGGTCGACGGCACCCCGCAGGTTCTGGTCCCGGGCCTCGTCGATCTTCTTCTGCTCGACCTGGAAACCGATCCGGGCCTGCGCCCGGGCGGCGTCGATCTTGGTGTCCAGCAGGCCGTTGCGCACCTGCGCCACCACGACCACGCCCAGCACCAGGACCACCGCGATGGAGGCCAGCAGGGACACCGCGACCACGCGCACCTGGATCGACCGGCGGTACAGCGCGGTCACCTGGCGCGCGGGGCGACGGAACCGACGCTTCATCAGGCAGAACACTCCGGAGGGGCCGCGACGGCGGCGGGTGGTCGAACTCAGCACGTCTCCGCGCACGGCCCCCGCCCCGTCGGTCGCGGAACCCGACGGGGTGTCCTCAGCCCGGTCCGTCACGTCAGCTGGGTCCGGCCTTGTAGCCGACGCCGCGGACGGTCACCACGATCTCCGGACGCTCCGGGTCCTTCTCGATCTTGGAACGCAGACGCTGCACATGGACGTTGACGAGCCGGGTGTCCGCCGCGTGGCGGTAGCCCCAGACCTGCTCCAGCAGCACCTCGCGGGTGAACACCTGCCAGGGCTTGCGGGCCAGCGCGACCAGCAGGTCGAACTCCAGCGGGGTCAGCGGGATGCTGCGCCCGTCCCGCTTCACCGAGTGGCCGGCCACGTCGATCACCAGGTCGCCGATGGTCAGCTGCTCGGGCGTCGGCTCCTCGGCGCGGCGCAGCCGGGCGCGCACCCGGGCCACCAGCTCCTTGGGCTTGAACGGCTTGGTGACGTAGTCGTCGGCGCCGGACTCCAGGCCCACCACCACGTCGACGGTGTCGGTCTTCGCGGTCAGCATGACGATCGGGACGCCGGACTCCGCCCGGATCTGCCGACACACGTCGATGCCGTCGCGGCCCGGCAGCATCAGGTCGAGCAGGACCAGATCGGGCTTGCTCTCCCGGAACGCGGCTAGCGCCTTGTCCCCATCCGCGACGAAAAACGGCTCAAAACCCTCACCACGCAGCACGATGCCGAGCATCTCGGCCAGTGCGGAGTCGTCATCAACGACGAGGACGCGTCCCTTCATGCGTCCATCTTCTCATTACCGGATTGTGACCTGCCGCACAGCAGTGTCAATGCTCCACAACGGCCAACTCCCCTGCCGTCGAATTCCGGCCATACCGGGCGAATAGCCCTCGTCGGAGCCCCTCCGAACGGTCCGGAACCCGCCGTCCGACCCCCTGACGGGCCCCGTTGCCGATCAGCAACCGGATACCCCTGGGGCGTCTCCGGGCCCCATGGCACGATGGGCGCTGCGCGCGGGCGGAAGATCCGCTCGGAGCCGCGCCCAGGACGCCCCTCCGAGGAGCAGTGATGACCGACACTCCGGGCTGGGCCTCGCCCGGCTCGTCCGAGCCACCCCGCGACGGCGTCCGGCCCCCGGCCGACGCGCCCGCCGCCGTGCCCGGGCCGTCGGCACCCCCTCAGGCCACCCCCGGCTGGGGCACCCAGTACGGGCAGCCGCAACACGGCGGACAGACGCCCGGGCGCGGCCCGTACGGCTGGGAAGCCGCCCGCAGCCCCCGGCCAGGCGTCATCCCGCTGCGCCCGCTGAGCGTCGGCGAACTGCTCGACGGCGCCGTCACCACCGTCCGCCGGCACTGGCGCACCGCCCTCACCCTCTCGCTCGGCATCGCCGTCCTCGACCGGGCCGGCGCCTTCGTCGCCCAGCTGCTGGTCAGGGGCCGCACCGGTGCCTCCACCCAGCTCCTCACCCTGCTCGCCAGCCTGCCGCTGACACTGCTGCTCGACGCGCTCGCCGTCGCACTGCTGACCATCGTCGTCAGCCGCGCCGTCCTCGGCCGCTCGGTGACCGCCGGGGAGGCCTGGCGCGACGCACGCCCCCGACTGCTGAAGCTGCTCGGGCTCACCGTGCTCACCACCCTGTTGAGCGGCGGCGTGATCCTGCTCGGCTTCACCCCGTGGCTCGGCTACAGCGCCGGTGGCGCGGGCAGCCGCGGCACCGAGGGCCTGCTGTTCCTGGTCGGCGTGCTGACCGTCCCGGTCGGACTCTGGCTGCTGATCCGCTACAGCCTGGCCGCCCCCGCGCTGATGCTGGAGAAGCAGGGCGTGGTGACGGCGCTGTCGCGCTCGCGGCGGCTGGCCCGCGGCTCCTGGTGGCGGATCTTCGGCATCGTCCTGCTGAGCCGGCTCCTGGCCGGGATCGTCGGGGCGACCCTGGTCATCCCGTTCCGCGTCATCGGCCTGCTGCTCGGCTTCGGCTCCGTCGACCGCTTCGGCGACACCTCCCAGCAGTCCATCGGCATGATGGTGCTCACCGCGATCGCCGGCATCATCGCCTCCGCGCTGGCCACCCCGTTCCTGGCCGCGGTCAGCGTGCTGGTCTACATCGACCAGCGGATCCGCCGCGAAGCCCTGGACATCGAGCTCGCCCGCGCCGCCGGACTGCCCGAGCAGGGCGGCACCGGCGGGAGCGGCCCGGCGGACCAGACCACGGCGGGGCGCTGAACCGGATGCCCATCTGGGGGGACAGGCTCCTCGCCGCCGCCGGCGCCCCGGTCACCGTTCCGCGTGACCCGGCCCGCGACGCCGCCCGCGACGAGCTGCTCAACGCCGAGTACCACAAGAACGACCCGACCGTCCTGGAACGCGTCGTCGACTGGATCTGGGACCACCTCGACCGCGCCATGGGCAGCATCTCCGGCGGCGGCACCGACGGCAGCACCGGACTGGTGTTCTTCCTGATCGTCGCCGTGGTGATCGGCGCCGCCGTCTGGTGGCGCCTCGGCGCACCCAAGCGCGCCGCCCGCACCGTCCTGGGCGTGTACGGCACCGACGGCCCACGCACCGCCGCCCAGTACCGCGCGGATGCCGCCGGGCACGCCGCCGCGGGCCGCTGGGCCGAAGCCGTCCGCGAGCAGATGCGCGCGCTGGTCCGGGCCCTGGAGGAGCGCACCCTGCTCGACTCCCGCCCCGGCCGCACCGCCGACGAGGCCGCCGCCGAGGCCGGCCGGGCCCTGCCCGAGCACGCCGCCGCGCTGACCGCGGCCGCCCGCGCCTTCGACGACATCGCCTACGGCGAGCGCACCGCCGACCAGGCCGCCTACCAGCTGCTGCTGGACCTCGACCGGACGCTGGAACGCACCCGCCCGGTCCTCGCCCACGCCGCGGCCCCCGCCCCGGCCCCGACCCCGGGAGGAGCGGCATGACCAGCACCGCCCCGGCTCCCCCCGCCGCCGAACCGCCCGCCGCCGAGGCCACGCCGACCAGCCTCGCCCCCACCGGGCGCCGCCTGGTCCGCCGGGCCCGCTGGTACCTCGTCGTCCTCGCCGTCCTGCTGGTCGCCGCCGTCGGCATCGCCGTCCTCAACCGCGGCCACCGCTACGCCCCGATCGACCCGCGCTCGTACGACGCCGACGGCGCCCACGCCGTGGTCGCCCTGCTCGAGCACCAGGGCATCAGGACCGGGCTCAGCACCGACCCCGCGGCCGCCGCGAACGGCGCCGACACCCTGGTGCTGCCCGAACCCGACCTGCTCAGCCCGGCCCAGCTGCGCGCCATCGCGGCCGCCCGGCACCAGCGGCTGGTCCTGATCGCCCCCGGCCCGGTCGCCCTCAACGCGCTCGCCCCCGGCATCCGCCCCTCCGACGAGGACGGCGGCGTCCCCTTCGCCCCCGTCCAGAGCACCCACCCGGACTGCGTCCTCGACGAGGCCGTCCGGGCCGGCAGCGCCTCGATGGGCGGCATGCTCTACACCAGCGGAACCCGTGGCGACGGCTGCTACTCGCGCCGGCACGCCTACCCGCTGGTCAGCACCCCCAGCGGGGGCGGCGACGTCATCGTGCTCGGCAGCGCCCAGTTCCTGCGCAACGACGAGCTCGCCAAGGACGGCAACGCCGCGCTCGCGCTCGGCCTGCTCGGCTCGCAGCCCCACCTCACCTGGCACCTGCCCGACTACACCGCGCCGGTCCTCGAGGGCACCCAGCGCAAGTCCTTCGGCGACTACCTCCCGAAGGGCTGGCACTGGGCCTGCTACCAGCTCGCCGTCGCCGCCGTGCTCGCCGCCCTCTGGCGCGCCCGCCGGCTCGGCCCGGTGGTCAGCGAGAACCTGCCCGTGGTGGTCCGCGCCGCCGAGACCACCGAAGGCCGCGCCCGCCTCTACCGGCGGGCCAAGGCGCGCGGCCGCGCCGCCGAGGCCCTGCGCCACGCCACCGCCCACCGCCTCGCCCCCGCCCTGGGCGTCCCGCTCCAGGCCGGCGCCCCCGAGCCGGAAGCACTCTGCGCGGCCGTCGCCGACCGCCTCCCCGAACGACCCGCCGGGGACGTCCGGGCCCTGCTCTACGGCCCGCCCCCGACCGACGACGCCGCGCTGCTGCGGCTCGCCGACGATCTCGACGCCCTCGAAAGGCAGGTACGGAACCCGTGACCGAACAGGCGACCGCCCAGCTCCGCATCACCCCCGGCACGGCACCCGCCACCCCCGCCACCGACCCGCGCGCCGCGCTGACCGCCCTGCGCGCCGAGATCGGCAAGGCCGTCGTCGGCCAGGACGCCGCCGTCACCGGCCTGGTGGTGGCGCTGCTCTGCGGCGGCCACGTGCTGCTGGAAGGCGTCCCCGGCGTCGCCAAGACCCTGCTGGTCCGCACCCTGTCCACGGCCCTCAGCCTGGAGACCAAGCGCATCCAGTTCACCCCCGACCTGATGCCCGGCGACGTCACCGGCTCGCTCGTCTACGACGCCCGCACCGCCGAGTTCTCCTTCCAGCCCGGCCCGGTCTTCACCAACCTGCTGCTCGCCGACGAGATCAACCGCACCCCGCCCAAGACCCAGGCCGCCCTGCTGGAGGCCATGGAGGAGCGGCAGGTCACCGTGGACGGCGAGCCGCGCGCGCTGCCCGTCCCCTTCCTGGTCGCCGCGACCCAGAACCCGGTCGAGTACGAGGGCACCTACCCGCTGCCCGAGGCCCAGCTGGACCGCTTCCTGCTCAAGCTGATCCTGCCGCTGCCCGACCGCGACCAGGAGTTCCAGGTGCTGTCCCGGCACGCGGCCGGCTTCGACCCCCGGGACCTCGCCGCCGCCGGCGTCCGCCCCGTCGCCGGGCCCGAGCACCTCGCCGCCGCCCGCGAGCAGATCGCCGGGCTGACCGTCTCCCCCGAGGTCCTCGCGTACATCGTCGACCTCTGCCGGGCCACCCGGCAGTCCCCGTCACTGTCCATCGGCGTCTCCCCGCGCGGTGCCACCGCGCTGCTCGCCGCCTCGCGCGCCTGGGCCTGGCTGGCCGGACGGGATTACGTCACCCCGGACGACGTCAAGGCCCTCGCCCTGCCCACCCTGCGGCACCGCGTCGCGCTGCGCGCCGAGGCCGAGATGGAGGGCGTCACCGCGGACTCCGTCATCCAGGCCGTCCTCGCCCAGACGCCCGCCCCCCGCTGACCCACACCCGCCGGACGCACCGGGCCACCGAATCCACGGCCCTCCGACCACGGGCTTCCGAAGGAGCGCACCCGCCATGGCCCTCACCGGGCGAACCGCCCTGATCGCCGCGCTCGGCGCACTCTTCGTGGGCCTGCTGCTGCCCTCCTGGGCCGGGATCGGGACCGTCACCGGCGCGGTCCTGCTCGCCGTCCTGGCCGACCTGGTGCTCGCCGCCCCCGTCCGCAGCCTGCGGATCGTCCGGGGCGGCGACACCACCGTCCGGCTCGGTGACACCGCGTCCGTCGAACTGACCGTCACCAACCCCTCCGGGCGCCCCCTCCGGGCCCTGATCCGCGACGCCTGGGCCCCCTCCGCCTGGCGCCCCGGCACCGCCGAGACCTCCTCCCGGCACACCCTCACCGTCCCCGCCGGCGAACGGCGCCGGGCCGTCTCCCGGCTCGCCCCGAGCCGCCGCGGCGACCACCACGCCCACCGGGTCACGGTCCGTTCGCTCGGCCCGCTCGGCCTGGCCGGCCGCCAGGGCTCCCACCACGTCCCCTGGACGGTCCGCGCCCTCCCCCCGTTCCACAGCCGCAAGCACCTGCCCTCCCGGCTCGCCCGACTGCGTGAACTCGACGGCCGCACCTCGGTGCTGACCCGTGGCCAGGGCACCGAGTTCGACTCGCTGCGGGAGTACCTGCCCGGCGACGACGTCCGCTCCATCGACTGGCGCGCCAGCGCCCGCCGCACCACCGTCGCCGTCCGCACCTGGCGCCCCGAACGCGACCGGCACATCCTCGTCGTCCTGGACACCGGCCGCACCTCGGCCGGCCGCGTCGGCGACGCCCCCCGCCTGGACGCCGCCCTCGACGCCGCCCTGCTGCTCACCGCCCTCGCCACCCGCGCCGGCGACCGCGTCGACCTGCTCGCCCACGACTCCCGCAAGCGCACCGCGGTCATCGGCAGCTCGCCGAGCGAGATCCTGCCGGCCTTCACCAACGCGATGGCCCTGCTGGAACCCGCGCTGCACGAGACCGACATGCGCTCCCTGGTCTCCACCGCGCTCAGGATGGCACCGCACCGCTCGCTGATCGTCCTGCTCACCGGCCTCGACGCGGCCCCCGTCGAGGACGGCCTGCGCCCGCTGCTGCCACTGCTCACCAAGCGCCACGAGGTCGTCCTCGCCTCGGTCGCCGACCCGCACCTGGACGTGCTGGCCGCCGGCCGCGGCACCCTGGAGGCCGTCTACGGCGCCGCCGCCGCCGAACAGACCCGTGCCGACCGCCGCCACACCGCCGACCGCCTCACCCGGCACGGCGTCACCGTCCTCGACGCCCCGCCCGGCCAGATCGCCCCCGCCCTGGCGGACACCTACCTGGCGCTGAAGGCCGCGGGCCGACTCTGAACCTCAGCCCCTCCCGGGCCGGTTGAGCCGCAGGTTGAGCCGGGCGGCCTGGCGGGTCAGGTGCTCGCGCTCGGCCAGGTTGGACGCCCGGTCGGCCGCCTCGGCGTACAGCCGGGCCGCCGTCGCCAGGTCCCCGTCGCGCTCGTGCAGGTACGCCGCCACCGCCGCGTACCTCGGCAGGGACTCGTCCACCGGCGCCAGCGCGGCCAGCCCGGCGCGCGGCCCGTCGGCCTCACCGACCGCCACCGCGCGGTTCAGCCGGACCACCGGACTGTCCGTCAGCCGCAGCAACTCGTCGTACCACTCGACGATCTGCACCCAGTCGGTCTCCCCGGCGGTCGGCGCGTCCGCGTGCAGCGCCGCGATCGCCGCCTGTGCCTGGAACTCGCCCAGCCGGTCCCGGGCGAGGGCCGCCTGCAGGATACCGATGCCCTCGGCGATCAACCCGGTGTCCCAGCGATCGCGGTCCTGCTCGGCGAGCGGCACCAGGCTGCCGTCGGGCGCCGTCCGGCCGGCCCGCCGGGCGTGGTGCAGCAGCATCAGCGCCAGCAGCCCCGCCACCTCGGGATGGTCGATCGCCGCCGCCAGCTGCCGGGTCAGCCGGATCGCCTCGGCGGCGAGGTCGACATCGCCGGAGTAGCCCTCGTTGAAGACCAGGTAGAGCACCCGCAGCACGGTGGCGACGTCGCCCAGCTGATCGAACCGGACAGCGGACACGGTGCGCTTGGCCCGGCTGATCCGCTGCGCCATGGTCGCCTCGGGCACCAGGTAGGCCTGGGCGATCTGGCGGGTGGTCAGCCCGCCGAGCGCCCGCAGGGTGAGCGCGACCGCGGACGACGGCGTCAACGAGGGATGAGCGCAGCGGAAATAGAGCTGCAGCGTGTCGTCCGTCGCGGCCGCCGGCCCGGGCACCGGCTCCTGGTCGACGAGCTCCTCCCGCCGACGGCGGGCGGTGTCCGCCCGGGTCGCGTCGAGGAACTTCCGCCAGGCGACGGTGACCAGCCAGCCCTTCGGGTCCCGCGGCGGATCGGCTCCCCAGCCACGAATCGCTTCGATCAACGCCTCCTGCACGGCGTCCTCGGCCGCCGCGAAATCTGCTCCGCGGCGGACGAGGATGCCGAGCACGGCCGGCGTGAGGCTCCGGATCAGGGCCTCGTTCATCGCACGACCTCGATCATCCGGCTTCGGTCATCTGACTCCGGTCATCCGGCCCGGTCATCGGAGATGGCACTCCGTGGTGGTCTCCGGCATGGCCAGGAACGGGCGCAGTTCCAACCACTCGTGGATCGGCTTCCCGCCGGCACCCGGAGCGGCCGACAGCTCTCCGGCCAGCTCGACGGCGCGCTCATAGCTGTCGACGTCGATCACCATCCAGCCGGCGATGAGGTCCTTGGTCTCGGCGAACGGACCGTCGGTCACCGGCGGACGGCCCTCGCCGTCGTACCGGACCCACGTCCCCTCCGGCGCGAGCGCCTGACCGTCGACGTACTCGCCGCTCTCCTCCAGGCGGGCGGCGAAGTCCTGCATGTACTTGATGTGCGCCGTGACCTCCTCCGGCGTCCACTGGTCCATCGGCACGCAGTTGACCGCGGTCGGAGCGCCCCGGTAGTGCTTGAGCAGCAAGTACTTGGCCATCGTCTTCTCCTCGGTGCTGATGCGACCCATTGTGGCCGCGTCCACCCCGGGGACGGAGCCGACCACGGGTTCTCGACACGACTGACCAAGATTCTTTCGGCCGCCGGGCTGACTCCGGACATGCGAAAAGCCCCTGATCCTTTTCGGACCAGGGGCTTTTCTGAAGAATTGTTCGGCGGCGTCCTACTCTCCCACAGGGTCCCCCCTGCAGTACCATCGGCGCTGTGAGGCTTAGCTTCCGGGT